>JBLMZU010000460.1:0-4123 GCA_050258995.1 Bacteroidota bacterium | reverse complement strand
CCGTCTCATCCTGAACTACGTCATCCCCCATCCCGAGCTGACAGGTCTCTATCACGTTTCATCCGATCCCATAAGCAAATGTGACCTGCTCCAGATCACCAGGGATGCCTACGATAGAAATATCCACATCCTGCCTGACGACCAGGTGATGATTGACCGCAGCCTTGACTCGACCCGCTTCCGCCAGGCGACCGGCTACCAGCCGCCCTCCTGGCCTGAAATGATCCGCGAAATGGCGGAGAATTCGACACTATACCAACAACTACAAGGATAAATAGAATGCTCACTGATAAAACCATACTCGTAACCGGTGGTACCGGATCCCTGGGAAAGGTCCTGATCCGGCGTCTGCTCTCCGGTGAACTCGGAATCCCTCGCAAGATCATTGTGCTTTCACGCGATGAAGCCAAGCAGCATGAGATGCGCATGAGCTACATGCAAAAACAGGCTGCCACAGATGAAATCATTTACCGCAATTTCCAGCGCCTTCTGGATTTCCGCATTGGAGATGTGCGCGATTATCACAGCGTTGCCGATGCGCTCCAGGGCGTGGATGTGGTCTTCAACGCGGCTGCCTTGAAACAGGTGCCCACCTGCGAATATTTTCCCTTCCAGGCTGTCATGACCAACATCGGGGGACCTGAAAACATCGTCCGGGCGATCCAGGAGCTCAAGCTGCCGGTCGAGACAGTGGTGGGAATCTCCACCGACAAGGCCTGCAAGCCGGTGAACGTCATGGGCATGACCAAGTCCCTTCAGGAGCGCGTCTTTATCCAGGCCAATATGCGCTGCCCGCAGACCCGATTTATCTGTGTGCGCTATGGGAATGTGCTCGCCTCGCGCGGCTCGGTCATCCCTCTTTTCCACGACCAGATCCGGAACGGCGGCCCTGTAACGATCACCACCCCTGAGATGACCCGCTTCCTCCTCAGCCTCGACCAGGCAGTGGATACGATCTTTGCCGCCTACAAGGAAGCGAAGCGCGGCGAAACCTACATTCCGCGTGTCCCGTCCGCCCTGGTGACGGACATTGCAAAATCCCTGATCGGGAATCGTCCCATCAAAACCATGATCACCGGGATCCGTCCCGGCGAGAAATTGCACGAGATCCTCATCTCCGAGGAGGAGTGTCATCGCTCCGTGGATCGAGGAAAGTATTACGCGATCATGCCCATGCTTCCCGAATTGCTGGAGGGTAGCCAATATACATCGGCTCTGTCAACAGAGTTTTCCTCGGCCGATAATGTCATGTCACCGGAAGACGTCGTCCGGCTGCTGCACAAGCATCGCCTGATGCTGGAGGAGAATCCGCAGGAGGATGGAGAGCTGCTTCGATGAAGGTCCTCACCATTCTGGGCACGCGGCCCGAGATCATCCGTCTGAGCCGCGTGATCGAAAAGCTGGATGGCCTGTGCGATCATCGCCTGGTGCATACCGGACAGAATTTCGATCCCAATCTCAGCGACGTTTTTTTCAGCCAGCTGGGCGTTCGCGCCCCGGACCATTACATGGGCGTCAAGGGGGCCTCCTTCGGAGAGCAGATCGGGCAGATCATCGCCGAAAGTGAAAGGATCATGCAGGCAGAGAGACCCCACCGTCTTCTCCTGCTGGGCGATACGAACAGCGCCCTGTCTGCCATTGTTGCCAAGCGCATGGGCATCCCGGTCTTTCACATGGAAGCCGGCAACCGCTGCTACGACGACCGGGTCCCGGAGGAGGTCAATCGCCGGATCATCGATCATTCCAGTGACATTCTGATGCCGTACACAGAACGCAGCCGACAGAATTTATTGCGCGAGGGAATTCCCGGCGAAAGGGTCTATGTAACCGGCAACCCCATTAACGAGGTGATCCAGCACTACGAGTCCCAGATCTGCAAATCGACCATCCTCACCGGGCTGGAGTTGGCAAAAGACGGCTATTTCCTTGTCACCATGCACCGGGCTGAAAATGTGGACCACCCGGTCCGGCTCAAGGAGCTGACACTGGCCCTGGAGAAGATCCATAAGCAATACAATCTTCCCGTTATTGTCAGCACCCACCCACGCACCCGCAACCGGATGAAGGAAATGGGATTGAGCGCGGAGCATGGCGGGATCCAATTCCTCGATCCCTTTGGCTTCTTCGATTTCATTACGCTCGAGCGCAATGCCTTTTGTGTATTGAGCGACAGCGGCACCGTCCAGGAGGAATGCGCCATTTTTGGCATTCCGAACGTGACCATTCGCGATGTCACGGAACGTCCTGAAACGATCGAGTGCGGAAGCAATATGCTCAGCGGTGCCGACTCCGAGACGATCACACAGTGTGCGCAGGTCGTTCTTGGCCAGAAACAGTCCTGGCATGCGCCACAGGAATACCTGGAGGAAAATGTAAGCAGCAAGGTCGTCAAGATCCTGCTGGGCTACCACCTCCCCCGGCGGCCCGCAAATTAATTGATGCACATGCAGCCCTGCTAAGAGTGTCAGCTTCTCAGATGTCATCCCCCCTTGTCTCCATCATCCTCGTCACCTGGAATAGTGCCGGTTATCTTTCGCGCTGCCTGGCGTCGCTTTCCCGGCAAAGCATTAAAGACTTTGAGACCATCATCATCGATAACGGCTCGCAGGATGGCGCCCTGGAGGGGATCCAGGAAAAGTATCCATCCCTCAACCTGCGGATCGAACTGCTGGGTACCAACCAGGGATTTGCCCGGGCAAACAATATCGGTGCACATCTTGCCTGCGGGAAATGGCTCGCCTTGCTCAATACGGATGCCTTTCCCGAAGCAGACTGGCTGGAAAATCTTGTCAAGGCAACGAAGGAATATCCCCAGTACACCGGCTTTTCATCGCGCCAGCTCCAGGCCAATAACCCTGACTTCCTCGATGGAGCTGGCGACGCCTACCACGCCAGCGGCCTGGCCTGGAAGTGGTACCTGGGCTATCCTGCCGACCGGTATGGTCTGGAAAGAAGAGAAGTGTTCAGCGCATGCGGTGCGGCGGCACTTTATCTTCGAGAATCTTTTCTGGATATCAATGGGTTTGATGAGGATTTATTCAGCTACCTCGAGGATGTGGACCTGGGATTTCGTCTTCGTCTGCGGGGCAATCGCTGTCTGTACGTTGCCGATGCGGTTGTTCATCACATTGGTTCCGCCTCGCTGGGAGTCGCAAGCGATTTTGCGCTGTACCACTATCACCGCAACCTGATCTGGTCGTTCGTTCAGAACATGCCCACAGGACTGTTTTGGAGATACCTGTTTGCCCACCTGGCTGCAAATTTCATCTATGTCGCCAATTACGCTCTGCGCGGGCGCGGAAAAGTATTGTGGAAAGCCAAAATGGACGCCCTGCGCGGGTTATCCAAGGCCATGCGGAAGCGCCGTGAGATCCAGTCGCAGCGAAATGTAACGAACAACGAATTATTGAAGTCAATGGAACGAGGCTGGTTTCAGCCGTATGTGTTGGGCCGTCGATTACGGCGGACTCTGGCTGCAACAAGAGACAGCTAGATGGACCGATCTAGTCGGTAATAAGCAGGAAGCTCCGACCCGAAGTACTCTGATGCGTATTCTTGCCCTGACCCGCTACGAACGACTCGGCTCCAGCAGCCGTGTTCGTTTTTATCAATACCTTCCCTACCTGCAGACTCATGGGGTGGAGATCGTCAGCGCGCCTTTTTTTAGCGACCAGTATGTGAAAGACCTCTACGCGGGGCAGGCGATCTCAAGACCGTACATCCTGCGGGCTTACATCAAACGCTTGTTCACGTTGGCGAACAGCGCTTCCTTCGACCTGCTCTGGGTGGAAAAGGAATTATTTCCCTGGATGCCGGCCTGGCTGGAAGAACTGCTGCCGGTTTTTAAAGTTCCTTTCGTAGTGGATTATGACGATGCGGTCTTTCACCGCTATGACATGCACCCGTCATCCCTGATGCGAGCCACGCTGGGACGAAAGATCGACCGGGTCATGCGGTCTGCAGCACTTGTCATCGCCGGGAACGAATACCTGTGCGAAAGGGCCAGGCAGGCTGGGGCTAAACGAGTCGAGTACCTCCCGAGCGTGGTGGATGTCGATCGATACACACTCCGGCAGGGATCCGCTTCCTCAGATTCCCCGGTCAGGATCGGCTGGGTCGGCTC
>JBLMZU010000459.1:0-3688 GCA_050258995.1 Bacteroidota bacterium | reverse complement strand
GTCTGTGATAAAGAATGTGTTGACCGGCTTGGGTGCGGCAGTCAGGGAAACACCGAAGTGCACCAGCCCTCCGACAATGGCGATCATCCCCAGGATCGCCAGGCTGACCTGAACGGCCGGGCGTTTCTGGCGCGCCCAGAGCCAGAGCAGAGGCACAAAGGCCAGCTTGCAGATATTGATCGTCCCCTCAAGAATTCGCGTGGTCGCGCTGATCCCGGCGGACCCGGCATACACGACCAGGATGGCTCCCAGCCCGGCCAGCCCGCTCATCCAGAAAAAAGCCTCGTACCATTTTTCGCGCCGGACAGCCCGCCACATCACGATCACGACGAGAGGTAGGACCAGCAGCACCGGACCAAACTCTAGCGTGGCCAGGATCAAATGAGAGGGATTCGACAGGACCAGTCTTCCCAGGTGGATCGAGACAACTTCTGGCGGCCAGACGACCATGAATGCGTTTGAATAAAAGGACTGTGTCGCCTGCCCGGACAGCCTGCCCAGCAGGGAGCGCGCCATATCGGTGAAGATGCCGCCCTGCAGCAGCGCCAGGACTCCGGCTGCAAAGAAGATGCCGATCCACGGCAGCAAGCCGGGTGGAACCCTCAACTTCCTCGCCTGGATCAACCAGACCACGACCGACCCGATGAAGCCGAGCACGAGCAGGCCAAAGGTCACCTCATTGGCCAGCGCCATGGCAGAGATGGCGATCACCAGGAGAATGCTGCCCCAAATGTTCCTTCTTCGATCTGCTGCCAGCAGCAGGAGGAAAGCGATCATGACCGCGCTCGTGCCGATCCCGTTATAGGTCATGACAAAGGGATGGCTGATCCCGTCGGCGAACGCGAAGGGGAAGGGAAATGGCCCGGCTCCCTCGATCACCCATGGACTGATCAACGCCTGCTGAAGTGTCTTTGCCGTGGCCGCGCCGGATCCGATAAGCTGCACACGATCCGAGACGTACTTTAACAGCGGGCTTGGGAACAACAGCAGGAGCCAGCGCGCGCCCGTGGCAAAGATCAGGAAGATGGCCGTCAGGTATCCAACCAGCACCCGCCGCGTCAGGCGGTATCCCCACAGGGCTCCAAGGATGACCGTCACAGAAAGAACAAGGGCCCGCGCAAAATCCAAAGCCAGCCAGGGGAAGACATTGCCCATCCGCATGATCTGGGCTGCGAACAGCAGCAGGAAATAATGATAGCCAAAATGGATTTGCGGGTTCAGGACAAATTTCGGCGGGATCTCCCCGGAGGCCAGCAGCGACACAAGTGGGATGGTCTGGAACTCGTCGAAAATGGCCAGGCCCCGGCCCGCCATGGTAAAGACAAAGGTCAGAACCAGCAGCCAGGCCAGGTAGGGAAGCGAGGCAATAAATTCCCTGCCCAGGAGCTTTGGATTTTTCCACGGTTGGGAAACAATCAGGCCGGCTGCGAGCAGGACCAGGCTGGCCAGCCAGAACGATTGCGGCGCTGCAATCACCTGTGACAGCAGGTTTGCCAGCCAGATGGCTGCAACCAGGCCAAACGCCAGCCCCACAAACAGGCGCTCGTGGCGGCGTAACCCAAAGGCCCGTCTCGCCAGGAGCCAGCCCCCGATCCCCCAGGACGCAAACAGTGCGAGAAGGACAAGTGTATTGCCCTCAGCGTATTTCATAGAACAGTCTCCGCATCACAGTTCATGAATCTACTGAACCTGGATGATCCCCTCCAGGCTGCAGGAGGCTGTCAGTTCGCGGACACTTTTCTTTAATAGCGGGTGAACAAACTCCGGGGCGATATCCATCAGCGGCAGAAGCACAAACCCACGCTCGTGCAGGCGCGGGTGAGGAAGGGTCAGGATGGGTGTATTCAGCACCAGGTGATCGTAAAAGAGCATATCGATGTCAATTGAGCGCGGACCGTTGATGAAGGTGGCCTGGCGTCCCAGCGCGATCTCGAGCCGCTTCAGGTGCCTGAGCAGCGGTTCCGGCTGGACATAGGTATCCACCTTGACCACCTGGTTATAAAACTTGGGCTGATCCTCGTAGCCCCACGGAGGTGTTTCGTAGACATGCGACTTTGCCTTGACGTCCATTTGAGGCGGCAGGGAGGCGATGGCCTGCCGGAGATTGTCCATGCGGTCTCCAAGGTTCGAGCCGAGTGCGAGGTAAACGATGTGATTTTCCATATTATTGAGGAAGGACATGCACGTGGAGCCATTCCACAAATGCGCCCCACTCCTGTTTCATATTGTCAGGCAAGTGTTGTCTGGTGACCGGCATTGGCCTCTCCTGCGAAATCAGTGGGCTGGCGTGCTATACTGGTGCCCGAACAAATTGTACCGCAATGACCAAGACTGTAACCATCCTTAATGATTCGCCGGAGCGCCAGGATTCCATTCCCAAGGTCCTGACCTGGACCGGATGGGCGGAACACCCGCTGGGCTGCCTCGTGCCGCGCGATGAGGAGGATCAACTGGATGGAGTCACACCCCAAAAAAGTTTTAGAGGTATTCGGAGGAATGGAAAATTTTGTTAAACCCACCCGCGCCGACCTGCTCGCTGCGAAAAACAAAACGCTCCGGGATGTGATCGGGCCGGGACTGCGCGTCCTGTTCTGCGGGATTAATCCGGGGTTGTACTCGGGCGCAACGGGCCATCACTTTGCCCGTCCTGGCAACCGCTTCTGGCCCACATTACACCAGGCCGGCTTCACGCCGCGTTTATTGCATCCCACGGAAGAGCGCGAGCTGCTGGGACTGGGTTACGGCATCACAAACCTGGTCCGGCGGACAACTGCCACGGCCGATGAAGTGACGTCCGAGGAATTACTCGCCGGCAGGAAAAGGCTGGCAGCTAAAGTAAAAAGTTACCGGCCGCGCGCAGTGGCAGTTCTGGGGATCGGCGCCTACCGGATGGCCTTTCAGGAGCCCAAGGCCGTGTTGGGACGGCAGCCAAGAACCCTGGCGAACGCCGAACTATGGGTCCTGCCGAACCCCAGTGGATTGAACGCTCATTATCAGTTGTTGGATTTAGTGGAACAGTTTCAAATCCTACGGGAGAATGTTTATGGGTAATTCAAACGAGTCCGCTTCCTTCGAAGATCACTTTTCCAAACACTCCCAACTTTACCTGCAACATCGCCCCACCTACCCTGAAGAGATCTACTCCTACCTGGCCTCCATTGCACCCGGGCAGACCTTTGCCTGGGATTGTGGCACGGGAAACGGGCAGGCAGCCGCCGGCCTGTCGAAATACTTCGCCAGGGTGTATGCCACGGATGCCAGCGCGGAGCAGATCGCGCGTGCCCAGCCCTGTGAGAACGTGGAATATCACGTCGAGCCTGCGGAGCATGTCTCGCTGGCCGGCTCCTGCGCGGACCTGGTCACTGTCGCCGTGGCCGTCCACTGGTTCGACTTCGATGAGTTCTACCGCGAGGTCAGGCGTGTGCTCAGACCGGAGGGAATCCTGGCGGTATGGACGTACAGTCTCACCGAGATCACGCCGGAGATCGATGTATTGGTTCGCCAATACTATTACGATGTGTTGGACGGATTTTGGCCCGAGCGCATCCACTACCTGGAGGAGCAATATGAGACTCTTCCCTTTCCCTTCGAAGAGATCCAGCCACCCTCCTTTGCAATGGAACGACAGTGGCAATTGGAACAATATGCCGGTTTCCTCGACAGCTGGTCTGCCACCCAAAGATACAGG
>JBLMZU010000458.1:0-7556 GCA_050258995.1 Bacteroidota bacterium | reverse complement strand
ATCCAGTGCGGCCTGCAGTTTGTGTACCGGCGCGCGCCTGGGCTAAAGCCGAGTTGAACTCATCCACATCGATGGTGAAACGGGCGGAGTCTAGCCAGTATTCCCCGACTTCCACCAGGATAAGACGGGGAGTCTCCCCTCGGGTTTTTAAGGCATTCCGCAGCCGGGAGAGGGCAGTGTGAAAGGCAGTACGGCTGGAGGTTCCCTTATCCCCCCAGATGGCATCGAAAGCTTTGTCAACAGGGATGCGCTCGCCGCGCATGGTGACGAAATACGCAAGCAGGTCGCGCGCCTTGGCGGAAACCCAGCGCTCCTGAGAAACCTCCTGTCCATCCACCAGAACACGGAAATTCCCAAAGCACTGGACCCGGATGGCATGATCCACCGCAGCGATCACAGGCGAGCGGGCTTCCGGCAGATGATCCAGCACGCGCTCGAGGAAGGGACTATTCTCGCCGGCCCCGACCAGTGCCTCGCTCACAACGCGCGAGCGACCGCCCTGGTCCAGGAAGAGCTGAAAAGCCCGGGAGGCTTCGATGAGACGAAGCGCCTTGCGGGCGTGCTCCAAGCCACTCTCCCGTCGTTCGGTCTCCAGGTGGATGTAGGCAAGACCAAAGTACACCATGGCGAGCGGGATACGGAAGTTGCGGCGCTCTCCTGTCTCGATAAGCTCTGTGTACAAGGCCTCAGCCTTTTCAAGTTGCTGATTTTCCAACGCTACATCGGCCAGCACGCTGCGACAGACGTAGGCCTCGTATGTATCGGGATTCCCGGTATAAGACCATAGCGCTCCTTCTGCCAGTTGGCGGGCCTCCTCCGCCCGTCCCTGGCCGCATAGGTTGTAGGCCAGGAAGCCGGCTGCCATGAGCCGTTCATAGGAGGCCAGCCCCAGTTCTTGGCCGATCTCCATGCCCTGCTGCAGACAAGCCTCAGCCCGCGCACTCTCGCCTAGGCGGGTCAATACATTACCAAGTGCAGTGTATGCTCCAGGAAGCAGCTCTTTAAGGTGGAGCGTTTGAGCAATTTGGAGGCCTTTCTCGGCGTACTGGAGCGCCTTGTTCAGCTCGCGCCAGTACAGGTAGGGCGTTGCCATGCTGATGCAGGCCTGCGCCCCGATCGGGGAAGTTTCCTCCGGTGCGATCTGCAGGGCCTCCTGGCAGTACCGGACGGTCGCCTGTGGATCTCCATACCACCAGCAGATCTGCCCCAGGGACTGCAGGAAGTTGGCACGCGATAAGGCGCTCACCTCATCGCCAGCCAGCCGGGCTTCCTCCACAGCCTGTTCCGCTAGCTCGCGGCCCTGGTCCATGCCGGATAAAAAGCCCACGCTCTTGGCCAGAGCCATCAATGCATCTGCCCGGGCAGCATGGCCGGCACCCGAGACGGACAGCGCCTGCCCCGAGAGCTTTTCTGCCTGTCGATAATTGCCTTGAGCACGGTTGACCTCTGCAAGCCTAGTCAGCGCCCGGCTGATCCCTTTTGGATCCTGGAGGTTGGCGAAGGAATTGCGCGCCTCTTCATAGGCTGCTATCGCCGCACCTGCCTGGCCGAGCCGCCATAGAGCGTTGCCGTGCTGCAGGAGCAGATCCGGATGAGCCTTCATGACTTCTGCAGGCAAGGCCTTCAAATAATGGTGAAGGACGTCCACACGCCCTCGTTCCACATAGTCCGCGGCAAAGACCGATAGGACGCGTGCAGCCGCTTCATACTCCGGCACGGAAAGGTAGTGGGATAGCGCGGTCTCCAGCTCGCCCCGTTCCTCATAGTGAATGCCCGCCCTGCCATGGAGACCCAGGATCACATCCGCATGCTCGCGTTGCAAACGATTCAGAAGGAACGCACGAAACAGGTAGTGGTAGCGGTACCACTGTTTTTGCGGATCCAAGCTTGACAGGAACAGGTTCTGTGTTTCCAATTCCTTCAAAATGAACTCCGCGTCTGTGACCCCTGCGACAGCGTTACAAGCAGGCACGTCCATATGCTGCAGGATGGCCGTGTGAAGCAAAAAAGTCTGCAAGGCGTCTGGCAGCCGCTTGAACACCTCATCTGCTAAGTAGTCAAAGACAAACTGCTGGGACCCGCTCAGCCCGGAGAGGATCGAATCCATGTTAGGCGCATCGGGGCCGCTCAGTGAGGAGCGGACGATCTGCAGGGCCGCCACCCAGCCTTCCGTCTTTCCACTGAGCAAATCGAGGTCCTGCTGGGTGATGTTGTTCAGGTCTGTCTGCATCCAGCGCATGATCTCATCCTCACGGAAACGCAGGGAGTTGGCGCGTAGCTCTGCCAACTGTCCGCGGGCGCGGAAGCGGGGGAGAGCCAATGGTGGATCCATACGGGTGGAGATGACTAGGTGCAGAGAATCCGGCGAATGATCGAGCAGGAAATCCACCAGGTTGTGCACAACCGGGCTGGTCACAAAATGATAATCCTCCAGTACGATCCACAGCGAATGATCCACCTGTTCAGCCAATTCATTGAGCAGTACTGTCAGCACACGCTGTGGAGTAACCGAGGGGTCAGAGCTGTTTAGCAGTGATCGTGCTGCCTGACCGACCGCCTCGCGCAGGTCAGGTGAAGCATTTTTCATACTGCGCAGGGATTCGATCAGGTAGGTAAGGAAGACGGTTGGGTCGGAGTCTTGAGCATCAAGCTGGTACCAGGCAAACGGCCGGCCTGAGGCGTAGATGAAATTGGCCAGTAGAGTGGTCTTTCCATAGCCGGCGGGGGCAGAAAGCAGCAGTAAACGCTTATCCGATTGTGCTTCGAGCCAGTCGAGAAGGCGGGGCCGGGGCAGCAGGTCTGGCCGCGGCCGCGGCACAAAAAACTTGGTCCGGAGGAGAATGGAAGGTTTCATCTACCGCTATTATAGCGTTTGCAAACAATTTGCAAATGTGCGATGATACGATTACATAACTGTCAACACGCCATCGAGAGGAGATTATATGAAACGCTTTACGCTGCTCGTATCTTTGATCGTTGTTCTTTCCGTTCTCCTGAGCGCCTGTGGAGGAGGCGCCGCCCCAGCTCCGACGGAAGCACCTCAACAACCTGCTGCAACCCAGGCGCCGGTGACGGAGGCTCCTACTACTGCCCCCACCGAATCCCCTGCTACTGCTACTGCAGGCCCGCTGGTTTTAAAATATGCCAGCTCGGCTAATGTGACCACCTGGGACCCGATTGCTTCCTTCTCGACCGAGGCTGCCTACATGGCCCAGATGTATGAGCAACTGCTGCGCGTCAACCCGCCTGGTAGTGCAGAACAGTACACCCCGCTGCTCGCCGAAAGCTGGGAGAAGAGCGCCGATGGCCTGGTTTGGACCTTCAAGCTGCGCCCGGATGTGAAATTCCACGATGGTGAGCCCATGAATGCGGCTGCTGTCGTGAAGTCCATCGAGACGGCCAAGGAAAAAGCTGGCGCTTCGTTCATCTGGCTGCCGCTTGATAAAGTGGAAGCCGTGGACGATATGACCGTTAAGTTCACTTTGAAATATGCCCAGCCATTGGAACTGATCCTTGGCTCTGAATACGCGGCTTATATTATCAGCCCTAAGGCCCTGGATGCCGCAGCCGCCGATGAAAACTATTGGAGCAAGGGGGTGGATGCTGGAACCGGCCCGTATATGTTGGAATCCTACACCCCTGACCAGGAGATCGTCCTGACCAAGAATCCCGATTACTGGGGCGGCTGGAAAGATGGACAGTACGACAAGGTGCTGACATCGATCGTCCCGGAAGCCACGACCCGCCAGCAGATGCTCGAGAGCGGCGATGCGGATATCGTCACCACTGTGCCTCTCGATTCGCTCGATTCGTTCAAAAACAACCCAGATTATACGGTGACAACCGAACCGTCGTTGTTCAACTACACGGCCTTCTTCAATACCCTTCGCCCGCCGTTGGACAATGCCAAGGTTCGCCAGGCGCTCTCCTATGCCATCCCCTACCAGGATATTATCAAGGTGGGGGTTAATGGATTGGGTGCCCAAAGCTACGGAGCCGCTCCGGAGGGAGTCTTCCCGCACTCGACCGATGTCAAGCAATACACCTATGATCTGGAAAAGGCCAAGGCGTTGCTCAAGGAGGCAGGCTATGAAAAGGGATTCCCGCTCAAGCTGACCTATGCCTCTGAGAACTCCACCGAGGAAACATTTGCGCCGCTGATCAAGGATTCCTTCGCCCAGATCGGCGTGGATGTGACCATCGAGCCGATGCAGTTCAACGAGCAGTGGAACCTGGCCAAGACCGACCCGGCCAAGGCTCAGGATATCTTCCTGCTGCTCTACTGGCCCACCTATTCGGATGCCGGAGGCGACAACCTGTATAGCATGTTCTATGGGACCAAGGACGCGCCACATCTCAACGGGACCAACTTCAACCTATCCTACTGGTATAGCGAGGACTATAACAAGCTGTGGGACGATGCAAATGCCTTAAGTGGCACCGACATGCAGGCTTCGCTGGCCAAGTATACCGAGGCGCAAAACCTGATGGTGGACCAGGCGCCGGCTGCCCATCTGTTCGATGCCCAGGTGGCACTCGTGTACCCGAATGACATCACGGGTTTCAAGTACAACCTCAACTACCCCGACGTGCGCTACTGGTTCTATGATCTTACACCGGTCAAACAATAACTTCTAAACCGAATGATATAAAATTCATCCCGGAGCACAGGCGCAGCCGTTCGTGCTCCGGGATGAATTTCGGCATCCATGCACAGACTTGAATTTGTCCTTCGCCGGATCGGCACTTCCATCTTTGTATTGATCGGCGTCACGATCATTACGTTTATGATCGCGCGTGTGATCCCATCGAACCCGGCAGCATTGTATATCGGGCCAAAGGCCCGACAGGCGGATATCGACCGGGTGATTAAGCAACTCGGTCTCGACCAGCCACTACCCGTACAGTATGCCGTGTACATGAAGGAACTGCTGCACGGTGATCTGGGGATATCCATTTCCACAAAGCGGCCCATTACCCAGGAGCTGGCGGACCGAATTCCTGCCACGCTGGAGCTGCTCTTTGCTGGGATGACTCTCGCCGTGCTGTTCGGTGTACCGCTGGGCGTATTGAGTGCGCGCTCGCAGGGGCGGCCCCTGGATATCTCGGTCCGCATCATCGCCATTGCAGGTGTTTCCATGCCTGCATTCTTTCTCGGCCTTATCTTTCAGATCCTCTTTTTTCGTAACCTGCACCTTTTGCCTCTGGCCGGACGTGTGGACGCCGACCTGCGTTTTTCCCACCCGCTCACGCAGATTACACATTTCATCGTCCTCGACTCCCTGCTGACCGGGAACTGGATCACCTTCAAGGATTCTATCTACCACCTGGTCCTGCCTGCCCTCACCCTGGCCGCCTATCCGATGGGACTTGTCGCCCGCATGACCCGGGCCGCCATGCTGGAAACATTAGAACAGGATTACATCCGCACGGCGCGGGCGTATGGCATCAAGGACCGCATCATTATTTATCTATATGCACTGAAAAACGCGGTCAATCCGACTCTGACTGTCATTGGCCTGACCTTTGCCTTTGCCCTGACCGGTACTTTCTTCGTGGAGATCATCTTCAACTGGCCTGGCCTGGGCCTGTTCACCGTCCGCTCACTGTTGAACGTGGATTACCCTGCCATCATGGGCATGACCCTGTTTGGGGCAGTCGGCTATGTGCTGATCAATCTTGTGGTTGATCTTTTGCAAGCCTGGATTGACCCAAGAATCAGTTTGAATTAAACATGTCGACATTCTCTGCCGCCCCCCGTGTTGATCCTGAAAACACGCGCGCCCTGCGCCATGTGTTTTCGGTCATCCTGCGCGAGCCGCTTTCCTTGATCAGCACGATCATTATCTTTTTGTTTATTCTTGTGGCAATCTTTGCCCTGCAGGTGGCTCCATATCCGGAACAGGGTCTGGGGAAGACGAATGCTTCTGAGTCGCTCCAACCTCCCTCATCTGAGCATTGGTTTGGCACGGATAAGCTTGGACGGGATGTATTGAGTCGGGTGATTGTCGGCGCACGTCCGGCATTGATCATCCCTATCTTTGTAGTGATGTTTGCAGTCATGATCGGCGCTCCACTCGGCGCCCTGGCTGGCTACAAAGGCGGCTGGCTGGATGAAGTGATCATGCGCGTGACTGACCTCTTTCTGGCATTTCCCTCCTTGCTGCTTGCCATGGCGATTGCATCCGCATTGGGACGTGGATTGGACAAGGCTGCACTGGCCCTGATCATCTCATGGTGGCCCTGGTACACGCGCATTGCGCGCGGGGTCGCCGTTGGCTTGCGGGAGCGCTATTTTGTTGAGGCAGCCCAGGCGGTCGGCGTGAGCGATCTTGTCATCATCCTGAGGCATATCCTTCCAAACACGATTTCTCCGATCCTGGTCCAGGCAACGGTGGATATGGGGACGGTCATTTTGGCGATGGGCGGCCTGGCTTTTCTGGGGCTTGGCACCCAGCCGCCTTTACCGGATTGGGGTTTGATGGTCAGTGAAGGGCGACAGTACATCCTCGAGCAGTGGTGGATCGCCACCTTCCCGGGCCTGGCTATTTTTATCATCGTGCTGGCCTTCAATTTGCTAGGCGATACGCTGCGCGATATCTTTGACCCGAGGCAGTACAAATGACCGCCTTACTTGAAGTCAAAGATCTATGTCTAGAGTTCAAAACCACGCGCGGTACTTTGAACGCCTTGAACGGTATATCCTTCAGTGTGCAGCGCGGGGAAGTGTTCGGGGTGGTGGGGGAGACCGGATGTGGGAAGACAGTCACTGGATTGTCGATTTTGAGGCTGCTGCCGCGCTCCGCCAGGATTGTGCGTGGACAGATCCTTTTCGATGGCTCCAATTTGCTTGAGCTTCCCATCTCGCAAATGGAGCAGATTCGGGGTGGAAGGATCGCCATGATCTTCCAGGATCCCTCATCCTCGCTCAACCCGGTGTTTACAATCAGCTCGCAGATGAAGCGAGTCGTCCGGCAGCATATGCACCTGGGAGACAGGCAGGCAGTCGCACATGCGGCGGAAATGCTCGATGCGGTCGGCCTTCCAGATGTGAACCGGATCCTGTCGTCCTACCCTTATCAGCTTTCCGGTGGTCAGCAGCAACGCGTCATGATCGCCATGGCCCTTTCCTGTCAACCCAAGCTGCTGATCGCGGACGAGCCGACCACGGCGCTGGATGTGACCATACAGGCACAGATCCTCATGCTGCTGCGAGACCTGCAAAAACAGTTCGATATTTCCGTCATCCTGATCACTCACAACCTGGGCGTGGTCGCGCAGACCTGTGATCGGCTGGCCGTTTTATATGCGGGCCGTGTTGCAGAGATTGGGACAACGCAGGATATCTTCCGGCACCCGCAGCATCCTTATACCCGAGGTCTGATGAACGCCATTCCCCGGCCAGGTTCGCGCGGCAAAAAGATGGCTGCCATCCCTGGAACGGTTCCCTCCAACCCGGGTGCGTTGACCGGCTGCCCCTTTGCGCCGCGCTGCGAGTTTGCCTTCGATCGCTGCAGTATGGAACGGCCGGCTTTATTTGAAGTAAGTGATGAACA
>JBLMZU010000457.1:0-5771 GCA_050258995.1 Bacteroidota bacterium | reverse complement strand
ATGCGCTGGATCGGTTTGTGG
Organism: Bacteroidota bacterium; assembly: GCA_050258995.1. GTDB lineage: Bacteria > Chloroflexota > Anaerolineae > Anaerolineales > Villigracilaceae > Defluviilinea. The sequence goes on along the minus strand of JBLMZU010000457.1, from coordinate 5,750 downwards.
AACGGCTCGGAGCCGTATTTCTCTCGACGCCGTACGCGGCAGCTCTGGGCAATATTTTTCGGCGCAAGGGCAGGCTGCTCCTCACCTTGCTGGTACTTTCCACGGCGGGCGTGATGTTCCTGATCGTTATGAGCCTGATCTCCTCCACCAACCTGACACTCGACAATGAAATGGCGCGGCGTGGCTATGACTTCCGCATCGGCTTTACACGCAACCAGCCTGTTAATCAGCTGGCGGCCACGGCTCTTGCCCAGAATGGAGTCACTGCCGCGGAGGTCTGGTACCGCCATAATGCGACGCTCCTGCGGGAAGGGGAGCGACTCCAGGACTCCGCCGGGCTGGGCGCCCAATTGATCGGTCTCTCCGCCAACAGTAAACTTTATCGGCCGATCATTACCAACGGGCGGTGGATCGAGCCTGGTGACACAAATGTAATTGTGGTGAGCGGCGAGACCGCCGAGAAGAATGGCATCCAGGTGGGCGATGCCATCAAGTTGAACCTGGGTGAGCTGGGTACGTCGGAATGGAAGGTGATTGGCACGTACCGCGTGGTCTATGGCGGCGGGTTTGTCATCGAAGCCATCTATGCCCCGCTTGAGGCTGTTTACAAAGCGACAGGAATAAAGGATCAAGGCACCCAGGTCTACATTCGAACAGACCGTAGGACGCATACGGGTATCAAGCAGCTTTCCGACCATCTGCGCGCTGTATATGAATCGGAAGGCAAAGACATTGACCTATATACAACAAACATTTCGTTCGAGGAACGCGATTATGCCAGCAACCAGTTCCAGTCGGTGATCGGCATGTTTCTGGGGCTGGCGATGCTGGTCGCCACGGTGGGCGGCATCGGCTTAATGGGTGCGCTCGGCATCAGTGTGATGGAGAGGCGGCGCGAGATCGGTGTGATGCGTTCCATTGGCGCGAACAACCGCCAGGTGAGGGTCATCTTTATCATGGAAGGTGTCCTGCAGGGACTTGCAAGCTGGCTGCTTTCCATTCCACTGGCTTTTGTCATTGCCCAGCCTTTGGCGCGCCAGCTGGGGCAGACCATGCTCAAGGTGGACCTGGATTATGCCTTCAGCACACCGGCTGTGTTCGCCTGGCTCGTAGTGATCCTGATTATTTCTGTATTGGCCTCGTGGGTACCCGCCCGTCAGGCGGCGCGCCTGAGCGTACGGGAAAGCCTGCAGTACTCCTGAGATGGCAGATCCTTCGATGACTTCAGGCCGATTCTTAGCATGGATATCAACGCACCGTCATGCGATGACGAGTCAATGGACAGGGATTTTGTTCTCTAAAAAGAGGGTTGGAGCAGTGAAATGAGTGATTACGTTTTTTCGTAATCAGTCAGGGCGAGACAAAATTTTTCTTTGTCGAAAACGTAACCAGTCAGGGACTGGTTACGTTACGTTCATGCTCTTCTACCCGGGCTACAATCGATTTGTCACAACCAATTTGACCCGCAAGGAGAGAAAAACATGATCCGCAACCCGATTCTAACCCGTTTTGAGGAGCTTTCGCGTCTCTTCCAGCCTGCCAAATGCGATCTGCACACTGCGTTCTTGCGTCCGGATCGGCTACCACAATTTGTACAGGACTGTCCCTCTGCCATGCGTATTCTGGATTTGCTCGGTCCCCTTTCCTGGACTCATTTTCCGGAAAGGGATCTGCAGCGCAATTGGGGACAGGTCGCAATTCCTCATGCTGCTTTCAGTGCTGCCTGCCTGATCAAGCTCGAGGAAAATTTGGTTTCAATGGGGGATCTGCGACGGTATCTCGTCGAGCATCCCGCTTTCGGATGGCTGCTGGGATTTCCGCTGGTATCGTCTTCCAGGCATGCCTGTGGTTTCGATCCGGATGCCAGCCTACCTACCCAGCGTCACTTCACACAAATGGCTCGTGATCTGTCCAATCTTTCGCTCCAATTCCTTCTGGATCAAAGTATCACTCTCCTTCTGGCAGAATTTGCTGCACTCGGTCTGCAAGTAGGGCAATGTATTTCTTTGGATACGAAACACATCCTGGCCTGGGTCAAGGAGAATAATCCAAAAGCCTATGTCAGCGAGCGTTTCAACAAGCATAAGCAGCCAGCCGGTGATCCGGATTGCAAACTCGGCTGTAAACGCAAGCATAATCGCCAGGTGACTACCCCTCAGACCACACCCGGCAAACAGGCGGTGCCTGCCAACACGCTTGCCATCGGTGAATATTATTGGGGCTATGGGTCTGGTGTCGTGGTTGTTAAAGTTCCAGAGTGGGGCGAGTTCGTCCTGGCAGAAAAAACGCAAACGTTCGATAAGTCCGATGTTTCCTACTTCTTCCCATTGATGCAGCAAGCCGAGCAAAGACTGGGTTTTCGCCCCAGATTCGGCACATTTGACGCTGCTTTTGATGCTTTTTACGTCTATGAGTACTTTCACCGCCCACAGGATACGGCCGCTTTTGCGGCAGTCCCTTTCTCGGAAAAAGGTGGTTACAAGAGCCGCAAGTTCAGCCCCGACGGACTACCTCTCTGTGAAGCAGGCTTACCCATGCCACTCCTTTTTTCTTACACCGACCGTCCTGTCACAATTATCGAACATGAGCGTGGCAAATATGTCTGCCCCTTCTTTTCCAAAACCGTGAAACCCAAATTCATCAAACAGTCCTGTCCTCTTCACCATAAACGCGCTCGCCAGGGCGGCTGCACCGTGACCATGCCAACTAGTATCGGCGCTCGTTTGCGCTATTCTCTGGATCGGCATAGTGAATCCTACAAAGAAACCTACTCTCAACGCTCTGCCACCGAACGCATCAACAGCCAGGCAGTTGCTCTTGGGATCGAACGCCCTCATTTCCGCAATGGCAACGCCATCACAAACTTCAATACCCTCACCTACACCTTGATCAATCTCCGCTTGCTCCAGCGGCTACGTCACCGCAGTCCGGTTGACGCCTAATTCCCAAAACGTAATCAGTCCCTGGCTGGTTACGTTTTTTCACCCCTCCCTGCGTAATCACTCAGGACTGCTCCAACCCTCTAAAAATCATCGATATTAGAATCAGACGAGGGAGATTGGTCATTTGCAAATTCTCCTTACCTCTTTTTGAAATATAGACCGCTTGATGAATTTGCATCAAGCGGTCTATATTAGCAGTCCCGACGGGATTAGAGTTCACGATTTGTGACTACTAAGGAGTGCTACAAGAGGTAAAAGTAAATTAAAGGCAACAAAGATCAATCGCCACTGCTATTAATTGTCACTTGGTTTCTGGTCTAAATATTCGGATAGAAGCTGATTTAGCCGCCTACGCTCGTTTACGAAGTTTATAGCCGTATTCCGGATTTATATCGCTCTGGCATTATATGATGATAGCTTGAACAGCAATCTCGGTTCCAACAGGCTATGGTCACTTCTTGCTGGAACTATGTCCCCGGTAATCTGATAGGAAACATGTGCTGAAGACCCTTTATAAAGCTGTGAAAGGACATGTCAAGAGTACGGTTCACTTCTTCATTCTTCACGAACATCCAGGATGTTAGGATAAAAAGCACTTGCAGCGACTGTGGCCCATCGCGTATGATGAAAGCTAAAGCGTAGCAAGGGCGGTTCCATGGACCTGCTTGCGATGGAATTGTAAGCGATGCGAGGCGATTGTGAACACAAGACTCTCTCTGGCAGAATTGACTCGACAAAGGATGGGACATGCGGAAGCAGTGCGTAAAGATTGCCTGGCGCCACGTCTCAGCTTGACCCTTTCCGAAGCGCTGGTGATCGGTCTCCTGCGCCAAAACGTCAGAACTTATTTCACTGTGCTTGGACACGGGTCGACAGAGGTGGGTGAAGTTTTACGGATCTATCAGGATGCCGGACTGCTCAAAGTCCTTGGGTTGCGTAGTGAGATCGAAGCCTCCCATGCCGCGACCGCCCTCCGCTGGATGACCGGGGAGAAGGCCGCGGTGGTGACCTCCATTGGACCCGGCGCGCTGCAGGCCCTGGCAGCATCCATTGCGCCTGCCTCGGACGGTATGGGCGTATGGTATCTTTTCGGGGATGAGACGACCGAGGACGAAGGTTTCAACATGCAGCAAATCCCAAAACATGAGCAGGAATTGTTCCTCCAGCTTGCTTCGACCATGGGCCACGCTTATCGTCTGCATACACCTCTGGCTCTCGCGACTGCGCTTCGTCATGGTGCGGCTACAGTAGATCATCCAACCCGCCCCGGTCCCTTCTACTTGCTCCTGCCGATGAATACGCAGGCATCCTGGCTTCCGAACTTTAACTTGGATGAGCTTCCCGAGGCACAGTCGATTGCACTTGGCGCAGCGGCAGGCGAATATGCTCGCGCTGCTGAATGGATCAATCAAGCAGAAAGGGTGCTGGTCAAGGTTGGGGGTGGGGGACGTGGTGCAGGAGGGGAATTGATCGAGCTGCTTGAGCGGGCAGGTGGGGTCCTAGTTCATACACCCATTGCCACTGGTTGTATCCCATATTCAAACCCGCGCAATATGACGGTGGGTGGGTCGAAGGGATCGCTGTCCGGGAACCATGCCATGCAGCATGCTGACCTTTTGATCGCGGTCGGGACGCGCGCGGTCTGTCAGTCGGATTGTTCCCGGACCGGATATCCCAACGTGAAGAGAGTCATCAATATTAACGCCGATGTAGAGGATGCCACGCACTACAATCACACCCTTGCACTTGTTGGGGATATCCGCCGGACACTGCAGAAACTCAACAATGCGCTTGGTACCGGAAAGAACGCTCGAGAAGACTGGCTGAACGCATGCAGGGAAAAGAAGATGGAGTGGCAGTCCTTCAAGGAGCAGAGGGCTTTGAATCCCATTTTGTTTGATGGCTACTGGAACTGCCCAGTGCTGACCCAGCCTGCAGCCATCAAGCTTGTGACAGACTGGGCCAAAGAGAAGGGAGCAGTCTGCATTTTCGACGCGGGGGATGTCCAGGCAAACGGGTTCCAAATCGTAGAGGATGAACATCCGGGCCAGACGGTTACCGAGACAGGTGCCAGTTATATGGGATTCGCCGTTTCGGCTCTGCTGGCTACAAGTGTCGCCTCAAATCCTTTTTATGCCGTAGCTCTGACGGGCGATGGATCCTTCACGATGAACCCGCAAATCCTGATCGATGGCGCCGAGCATGGCGCGCGCGGCTGCATCGTAATTCTGGACAATGGGCGGATGGGTGCGATCACCGGCCTGCAAAACGATCAGTATGGGCACAGCTTTGCCACCTGGAACACCGTTCATGTGGATTATCTAGCCTGGGCGCGCGCAGTCCCCGGGGTATTGGCACTGGACGGCGGTGGAACTCCTGAAACGCTTGCCAGCGCACTGGAGGAAGCAGGTAAATATAACGGGCTCTCACTGATCCATGTGCCGGTGTACTTCGGGCCGGATCCGCTTGGTGGGATGGGAGTTTATGGCCGCTGGAATGTTGGCAATTGGTGTGAGGATGTGCAGGCCTTACGGCATCAGATAGGACTTTGAATATGGCAGCTCGCGGCATCTTTGAAGGCTTGCACGGAGCCTATCCGCGTGCCCTTTACCGGGCGATGGGCTATGATGATGATTTCGGCAGGCCGTTGATCGGCATTGTCAACTCCTGGAGCGAGGTCAATCCCGGTCACTTCCATTTGCGCCAGCTGGCTGAGTGGGTAAAGCAGGGTGTGCGGGAGGCGGGCGGAACACCGGCCGAGTTCAACACGGTGGCGCCCTGCGATGGGATCGCTCAGGGCAGCGGCAT
>JBLMZU010000456.1:0-2711 GCA_050258995.1 Bacteroidota bacterium | reverse complement strand
ATGGCTGCCTCTGACTGGCTGAAGGAGGACTATGTCCCCTATTTCAATCGTCTCGGCCTGCGCGATGAGAACGGAAAACGGCTTCCTGCCGACCACCTGGCCGGCGCCATCACACGCCTTGTCGAGAAGGAAATCGAGGAAGCCTATGTGGAGATCGGCCCAACACAGATGGCTGCTGACATCAACGCCCTTGTGTACAAGGACAGCAGTTGGTACTCGATCAATAAAAACGGCCATGCGACCGTGGATCTTGACAAGTACCTGTATTTTGTGGTTCCGAACAGTGGCCGGAATGGTCAGGTTGGTTCATTGAAGACTCCCCCGGCGTTCGACAATTATAAGACAGTCCTTCCGGGCCAAATGAACGAGTCCAATCTCGCCGGCACCACAGCACAGGAATACAGCAACTTTGCAGAGTGGTCCTGGAACCACAACGCCGTCCCGGGTGATGGCATCGGCTCCGAGGACACCGGCTTATTATGGCGGGATTACATCCAGACCGACGCCGGAGAAGCGGTGGTGAAGCAGATGGATATGGTCAACCCAATGCCATACCTCGTGAGCGACACCGATGGCGACAACGCACCGTACTGGTACTACCGTCATGGAATGATCGACCGTGACACTTCCTTCGCTGTCGAAGCTGCCCTGTACTATGCCGTCCTGAATGCCAGCGGGGTTGAAAACGTGAACTTCGAGCTCGCCTGGCTCAAGACCCACTCAGGAAACTACGATGTGCCGGAGGCCTATGAGTGGGTCGCCGAGGCAGTGGACAATGGGAATACCTTCGACGCCGTGGACGCGCAGATCGGCGATGTGGTAACACAAGGCTTCACCTTGCCCACCAACGGAGTCACTTACACCAGCAGCAATGAGAGCGTTTTCATGGTCGTAAACGGCCAGGCTATTGTCACCCGTCCCGACAAGAAAGACGCTACGGTGACCCTGACGGTTCGAGTTGTCAGCGATACAGCTGCTGGCAACGGCTATAACTACGGCAAGGTCGACGTGACCCGCACATTCACATTTATCGTGCCTAAAAAGTAAGCATCGTATAAAAGGGGAAGAAGATAACCAGAGGCAGCCCAAAGCTGCCCACAACGAGAGAGTGGCGTCAGAACTTTCTGGCGCCACTTTCCAGTTCCATGGCGCCAATCGAGCATTCCGATCCCTCTGGGAATCATAATGACAACCTCCATGATAATCGGTAGAACAGCCAGTGGACGGGAATTAATTTGGAGGTGTGTTTTTCATGAATGCTCTTCCCGGGGCAAATGAACACTGAATCTACTACCCTTTCCTTTGCCTGCACTCTGGGCTTCAACCTGCCCGCCGTGCATTTCAATAATTGCCTTGACGATGGCCAGTCCCAGGCCGGTGCCGCCGGTTTCGCGGCTGCGGGATTTGTCGGCGCGATAGAAGCGATCGAACACCGCTGGCAGTTGTTCCGGCTCCAGGCCTTCACCATCATCCTGAACAGAAAGAACTACTTCCTTTTTTATCATCTCACCGGTGACGGTGATGTTCCCACCCCTGTGCGTATGCCGCAACGCGTTGGAAAGTAGATTGAACAATACCTGCCGGATACGGAAAGGATCAACATTCACTTCCGGGAGCTGTGAGACTTTGCCCGCCAATGTCACCCCGTTTTCGACGGCCAGCGGCTCCAGGGCCTGGATCGTCTCCGTGATCAGAGCCTCTAGGTCGGTTGGCATCTTTTCCAGCCGTAAATGTCCTGACTCCGCCAGGGAGAGCTCGCGCAGATCATTGACAAGGCGGATCAGGTGGCGCGTTTGCTCGTACAGGCTGGCAACTTCACTATCATCCAGAGGAACAACCTTATCGAGCGCTGCGCGCAGGTTTCCCTCCAAAACGGTGAGAGGTGTACGCAGCTCATGAGAGACATCTGCCATCAGGCTAGTACGCAGCATCTCCGCCTGCTTCAGATCGGACGACATTTTGTTGAAGGCAATCGCCAGGTCCATGATCTCCTGGCTTCCACGAACCGGGACGCGTATATCCAGCTCACCCCTGCCAACGCGCTGGGCAGCCTCTGCGCTCTGGGTGATGGGTGCGCTGGTGATTCTGGCGATCACAATTCCGCCTGCCGTGCCAACCAGAATGGAGAAAAACATAAAGTCCACTAGTCGACGCTGGATCTCGGCGGGAGAAGGATTCGCGGGGCCATCTGTATCAGGTCTCACACCGCTTTGTTCGAGGGTAATGACCAGAAACTGCAGAAAGAACATCAGGAACAGCACACCGCTGATCATCAGGCTAAGACGCACCCAGAGCCGGTTCATTTTTCATCTCCTGCCAGGCGGTACCCGACTCCGTACACGGTCTGGATATAGGTCGGGTTGTCGGGATCAGGTTCAATCTTACGGCGCAAATTCCGTATATGGGTGTCAAGGGCGCGTCCCAGGCCTTCATACGCATATCCCACTGATTTTTCGAGCAGGTCATCCCGGGTGAGGGTATAGCCGGGATTGGAGAGGAACGCTTCAAGCAGGTTGAACTCCGTCCGGGTCAATTCGACCGGCCTGGTATCCACTGTGAGGGTGTGCTGGTCCAGATCCAATCGCAAGCCGCCATGAACAAGCACGCGCGGCGCAGCGCTGGGTGACTGGTCCAGCCGGACCCGGCGCAGCAAGGATTTGACACGCGCCACCACCTCGTGGGCATTGAACGGTTTTGTGATGTAGTCGTCC
>JBLMZU010000455.1:0-4209 GCA_050258995.1 Bacteroidota bacterium | reverse complement strand
GAGAATTCAGTGCAGGCCCTTACGCCTACGCCGGAACTTTTTATCCAATCCATCCGGGCAAGGTCATCATCGAATTCGAACAGTGTGCCAGCACTAGGGCAGCCCTCTTCGTAGCCTTTTTCCCCATTCCTCTTGGGGGCGTCCAAACGATGGATATACCCACCGTTGGACTCACGGATGAGATGGCCAGCTTGATCGACAGCATGAAAGATACCAGCGTTACGATGAAGATGCTGCCCGACCACACCTATTCATCGCCACGCCTGACCGCCAAGCGCTTGTTCGCTAGTCAAACCTTTCATGATTTGTTTCGCGCGGAAGTCTTTCAGGACGCGGAAGGTTTTGGCATCAAGGATGTGATAATCCTGTTCACCGACCTGAAAAGCTCCACCCAACTCTATCAGCAGATCGGGGATTTGAATGCGTATGCGCTGGTGCGGGAACATTATGGGGTTTTGAACACAGCGATTTTGAACCAGCACGGAGCCATCGTCAAAACGATTGGCGATGCGATCATGGCCAATTTCAATCACCCCGTGGAAGCGGTAGGCGCGGCTCTTGAGATGCTCAGAGAACTTCGGCGGATGAACCAGTCTGCCCGACATGGGGGCTTGATCCTAAAAATTGGGATCCACAGAGGCGCGGCGATTGCCGTGACGCTCAACAACCGCATTGATTATTTCGGCCAGACGGTGAATATCGCCTCACGGGTTCAGGGCAGTGCAGGAGGGGATGAGATTTATCTGACCGAGGAAGTATACAGTTCTTCGGGGGTGCTAGACCTGCTCCAGAAACGTGGTTGCCAAATCGAGTCAGTGGTGCTTGAACTCAAAGGTATTGATGGACAGGTAAAAGTTTACAAGGTGACTAGCTCGGGCTAAACGGCGCGAGTCTTCGTCCATTGCGCTTACCTCCTTGCCCGTGAGACCCTGAAATCCGTATCTTTTAGATGCTCGATCGTTTCGTCATTCTGTGCTTGTTTTGTCATCCTTACTGATGTCGAGCTGCATGGAGACAGTGTCAGCGCCACTCTGTCCATCACTTACGCCCCTCGTCGTAGAGAACCCGGGCATCTTGTATCCTATGCACGCTAATCTAGCTTGCTAGGCTGCCTTTTACTGCACCGCTTCTTTTATCTGGCGCTCCATCTCAGGCGTTATTTCGGTAGAACCAGCGGGAAGCTCCGTCGTCCCCTGTTCCCCGTTTCGTTCAATATCATCGATGAGCAGCTTCATTTCCTCTATTTCGCGGACCTGGGACTCAATGATCTCGTCAGCCAGCTTGCGCACCCGCGGATCACTAATGCTCGCTTTCCGCGCGTTATTGATGGCAATGGAGTGGTGTGGGATCATGGACTTCATGAAGCCAACATCTCCAACCAGCGCCTGGCTCCTGTTCACGTACAGCAGGATCCCGCCGAGTAGTACAGCCAAAACCAGAATTGCGATTTTGGTTCCCATTCCTTTGTACATCGGCCACATGAAGGCCAGCATCACAATCGTCATGACGCACCCCATCACCAATGAGGCGATTAGCCGGTTTATACTGAACGTCGCGTGGTCAAGTGAGTATATAAGCTGATACATCAAAAAGAACATGATAAATGTCGAAGTCGCGATCATCGTTGCAAACCGCCCCCAGCTCATTCCCATCGTTTGTTTCTGCTGTTCCATTTTTATTCCTCCATAATCTATTGTTGAAAATGCTCTCATTCCGTTTTTATGTACGAGTTTGTAGACCAGCCCTTCCATTTTGATTAACGGAAGACCGCGTAAAGTGTTGTAATGTCTCATCTCTGACGAAAGAAGGCGCCCAAAGGCTTGTGTTATCAGAGGCTGGGGGAAAACTGGAAGCTGCGATAGTTCCAGGACAATTCCCAAAGAAGGATTTATTTGCCTTCCTCACCCGCGGGCACTCATAATGTTCGCTACTCCGGCCTCATAGACGCCAGGCGGGTCTTAGTGAATTTTGCCTGCTGTTATGGCGATGACCACCATTCCAAGGCCCACCAGAATCCCACCGGCAATCCACAGGCGCGATGCAACGAGCACCAGACCGGCAATCTCAGTTAAACCGGCAATTCCCCAGTCCAGCCGCCGAACAGCTGCATCCGCTTGTGTCTCGGTTCTACCCCTTGCGACCAGTGTCCACTTCAACAATGTGCCACCATCTACAACTGGTAAAGGCATTAGACTCATGATCAAAATTAGAGCATGTCCCAGTGCAGACCAGGTGGACAGTTCCCGGACAATGGAATTACTTGCTAGAAGGGCATAGATTGCCAGGCTCAGTAGCAGTGCGACCAGGTTGAAAAGGGGACCGCCTATTGCGCGCAGGCGATGCGCATTCGGGGGAACCGCGTTATTCCAGTAGAGTGTCCGCGGCATACCGGCTGAAAGCAGGATTTCATCCATTGGCGCGCCGGCCCAACGGGCGCTGAAGATATGGGCGAAGGCATGACCAACATCTGCGGGTATGAGCACCAGTACGATTGCCAGCCCCATGAGTACTGCCTCCCAGAAACCTATTTCTGGATGCCACGCAATCTCCAACCAGGTCAGGATTACCCAAAGCAGCACGATGTAGATCAGGAAGATCCACTTGACCTTCACCGGTGTAGGAAAAACTCGTAATCTCACCATGCTTTCACTCCTCTTTCTATCATTCATTTACATGCGGATCGCGATCAGGTAGCAGCCAGCGCGCTGTGCGGCTTTCAAGCCGAGAATCCATCATCGCGGCATCAGATGGCGACAACATTCGGGTCTTGCATCTGCGGATATGCGTGGGTTGGATATTGCGGTACTCCCATCATAGTAGCCTGTGGGTAGCCCTGTCTGGTCTCTGCTCATCAGGATGGTAGGAAAAGTGCCCTTCAACATCTCTACTTTTCATAACATTAATTTTTTAGGGAATATATCCAGCAATTTTCAACACAATTACTATTTGATGAGGCTCTTTACTCCGATTTGTTTTGCAAACAGGGAACGGAAAACCGGCCAAAAGGCGGCATTCAGCAGGAAATGAGAAATGGCAATCTCAAATTTGTTTCTGGGGACGAATGAACCAGCCAGGCCACGAGCGTCTTTTTGCCGGCGCTCAATTTCAGGCTTGAGCGTTTGTTGGTAGGCGGGAAATGCAATTCTATAATCGCCGTTCGCTTTATGCAATTCACTCGCCATCAAGTACGCGCCGGCCATCCCCATTGATGCCCCTTGACCTGCCAGCAAGGTCAGGCATTGGCAGGCATCGCCCACCAGTGCGACACGTTCCTCGTACCATTGATCCATTTGGATTTGCGCTGCTGCATCGAAGAAGAAATCGTCGGCATGCTTCGTCCCCTCCAGGAGTTGCGGAACCAGCCAGTCCATATTTCCCAGAACTTTTTCAAGGACCTGCATTTTCATTTCGCGGCCGTGAACATTCAGTTTCTCAGATCGAAAAGCAAAGAAGGTTGCCAGTCGACTATCTCCAATCGAATAGATGCTTGTCTGCGCGTTCGGTTCGAGGTGCCCAAGAAACGTGTTTGGTGTACCAAGAAAATCTTCGATCACACTGCATGCCACATAAAAACCGAGGAAGTGATTGAACTGGCTTTCATCGCCCCAAACAAGCCTACGGACGTTGGAATGGATCCCATCCGCGCCGATCACCAGGTCATATATCTCATGCTTCCCATCCGACAGCTCAACGGCTACGCTGTCCGACTGAACATCCAATTTTTCAATGCTTGTACCGAAACGGACAGGCACCTGATCTTTTATCGACGCATAGATGGTTGTTTCCAGATCGCCTCGCATCAGCGGAAAATAACGATGATGTAGCAGTTCACGGAACTTATCCACATCAAGCGTGGCGCGTGCTTTGCCTTGTCTATCGACAAAAATCACTTTTTTCATGGGATATTGATTCGATTCTGCCTCGAGCGATTTGATAAGATTCATTTGCTCGGCCACATCGAATCCGGAACCGTAGAAATCAATCATGTAACCGCGTTGATCAAGGTCTGGACGTTTTTCGATAACGGTCGGGGAAAAGCCCCAGTGTTGCAGCCAATAAGCGAGTGTCAATCCGGCAATCCCGCCGCCGCTGATCAGGATATTCTTGTTGATATTCATTTAATCTCCAATCTAACAATAAGTGCTCACAGTTTATGTTTGCGATGATTGCCCCTGTCCGTTCTAAGCCGTGTCAGGTGCTTTTATTTTT
>JBLMZU010000454.1:0-2542 GCA_050258995.1 Bacteroidota bacterium | reverse complement strand
ACAATCTGTCGATGGCGGAATACACTGCCCCCTTTGCATGGAAATATTATGCCATGCTGGTCTATGAGCATGCTTTTGGTTCGGCAAGTCATATGCATTGACAAGGAGATCCTATGAGAATCGCAATCCTCGGCGCAGGGAATATCGGCGGGACACTCGGTGGAAGGTGGATTAAAGCGGGACATGAGGTGGTCTATGGTGTGCGGGATGTTAACAGCTCCAAAACCGCCTCGGCGCTGAAACAGACTCCTGGTGCGGAAGCCATGGATATTCCCACGTCCATTCGCAGAAGCAATGTTATCCTCTTTTCAGTGCCCTGGAAAAATGTCCCCGAGATCGCGCGAGCAAACGCCGCAGATCTGAACGAGAAGCTGCTGATCGATGCAACCAATAACTTTGCCGGCCCCGTGATCAATAACTTGCAGGCCCTGATGGACGCGGCGCCGGAAGCAAAGATCTATCGGGCCTTCAACTCCCTGGGCTGGGAGGTGTTCGCCAACCCGCTCATCCATGGCCGGCCTGCCGACATGTTCTATTCCGGGCCCGATGGAGAGACGCGGACTCTCATCCACAGTTTGATCGAAGCCGTAGGCCTGAATCCGATCTGGGTGGGGGTGAATGATCGTATTTACCTTGTGGACAACCTGGGTGCTCTGTGGGTGAACATGGTCTTCCAGCACGGCTGGAAAAGACATACGGCATTCCAGGCAGTGACAGAATAATCGTCTCCTGATTCAAGGATAAGGACTTGCCAGCCGGACTTTGAGCTCCGGCTGGTGTGATTTAGAATGAAGGCGGAGAAATAGAAACATGACGCAGACATTCATCGATCCACCGAAGCGTATTCCGTTCTTCCTTAAATTTGGCATATGGGTTTCAGAAAGAGTGACAGGCAGGCTGATGCTGCCGGCCCGGATCCTGGCCTGGTATCCGAAGGCAGCCATTGGCTCGGGGATCATGGAATCCCTGGTCGCGCACGAGGATGGGCGGATGACCCTGCGCATGCTCAAGCTCATCCGCATGGCAGCTTCACATGCTGCTGCCTGTCCATTCTGCGTGGATATGAACTCTTACGAATACCGGGATGTGGGCATCACCGATGAGGAAGCGGACAGCCTCCAGGATGACTTTGAACAAGTTGCCAGCTTTTCAGAGCGTGAAAAGCTGGCAATTGCTTATGCGCGCACGGTCTCACAAACCCCATTGAGATTCCATCCTGACCTGGTGGAACGAGTGAAATCCGAGTTTACCGAACGCGAGTTTGTGATCCTTGTCAGTACGGCGGCCCAGGTCAATTACTGGGCCAGGCTCATACAGGGACTTGGGATTCCTCCGGCGGGCTTCAATCAGTGAAGGGCAGGATCGCTCAAAATCCTGAACAGGATTTCCATATGTTTTGCTGCTTTCTGGACTGTCATTAGTGGTTTTGCTGTGCCATTCAGGCAGTCCAGGAAGTGCCGGCTGAGGGCCAGGCCATCATCGGGGGCATCGCTCATATCGATCGTGAAGGTTTCTTTGCGCGGCTCATCATTTTCCAAATAGAAGAATTCGGCTTCCTGTGAATCCCAGGTGGGATAGTTGAATCTCAGGCCCCCTTTTGTTCCATAGAGCCGGGTCTCGTTTGGCGTTTCGGCATGAGCCCCGCCACCGCGTTCGTAGTAATATGTCAGCCCGGTATCGAATTCCATCCAGGCCGCGCCGTGCTGTTCCACATCGCTGAAGGGGACAAGCCTGCTCATGTCCCGCAGGTCGTTGCGGTGGAAGCTTTGCAGGGATTTCAACTGGGGCACATCGTCCAATAAGCCGAGATGGAACGACAGGTCGTACACACCCACATCCGCAAACGGACCGCCCCCGGCGAGCTTTTTATTCATGGCCCAGGCGCCATTCGGGTTGTATTCGATAAAAGTGCTTCGTGAGAGGTGGTTGTGATGGATGTGATAGACCTCTCCCAGCTTGCCGCTGTCGATCATTTCCTTGATCACCTGGAATTTGCGTGTCAGGCGGGTGTGACGGCAGGAGGCCTCCAGCACGATCTGAGCGGGGGCCGCTTCTGCGGCTGCCACGATCCGCCGCACGCTTTCCAGTGACTCGGCCATGGGTTTTTCAAGGAGGACATGTTTGCCCGCCAGGAGAGCGGCTTCCATCTGCTCGGCGTGAAGATAAGGCGGCGTGGCAATAAAAACAGCATCCACTTTTGGGTCGGCCAGGATCTCACGGTAATCCAGGGTCCAAGTGGGAACGTTAAATTCCGCCGCTGCGGATTTCGTCGTCATTTCACTTGCACTGTTGACCCACAGGATGCTCGCACGTTCATCCTGCTGGAAGCAGCGCATCAGCATCTTGCCGTACATCCCCGCACCGATAATTCCGAGATTGTATTTTGTCATTATCACTCCATTGATCCGTGGATTGCGAACCCTATTATAAAGTCTCTAAACGAAAAGACCCCCGCTCAAACGAGACCAGAGGTCTTTTCGTTTACTTGTGTACTTGCTTGCCTGTCTACTTCCCCAGCCTCTTCCTGAACGCCTCGGTCAAT
>JBLMZU010000453.1:0-7328 GCA_050258995.1 Bacteroidota bacterium | reverse complement strand
ATGCGGCACTTTGCCATGACCGGGATTGTGACCGCGTCCATGATCTGCAGGATCAGGTCGGGATCCGACATGCGCGCCACGCCACCGTTGGCGCGGATATCCGCAGGCACGCGCTCGAGTGCCATTACGGCACAGGCGCCAGCCTCTTCCGCAATCTTCGCATGTTCCGGGGTGACCACATCCATGATGACGCCACCTTTAAGCATCTGGGCCAGGCCCTTTTTGACTGCGAAGGTACCAGTTTGTTGTTCTATAGTCATTTTCTTTCTCCTTTTCTTTCTACCGCTTGTCTCAAAAATAGCAAACGATTTCAATTCCACTCGCAGGTGGAAACAGAGCTTAGCGATTCATGCGGTACTTTGGAATAATGACAGAAGATTTTACCATGCTGACATTCTACGAAGCATGCGGCGAACTACCAGAGTTACATTATTCCTACACTTTTTTGCACAGTCAAATTGTGGCGATCTCTTTCTGTCTAACGTTCCATTTTAGGAGAAAAGCGGTATATGTTAAGAGCCAATACTTGCGAATACCTGGTAGGCCAATTCCACGGACTGGCAGAATACAGCTTCAATTGGCCCTATTTTGGAAAGCCAAATAGGGTTATATTTATCAAGCCAATTATCTCAGGAGGCAGAAGGATGCGCATCCCGCTTGACCGGCAAAGTGAGACTCCGCTTTATCAGCAGATCAAAGTATATTTGCGCCAGGGGATCCTTTCAGGCAGTCTGGCGCCTGACACACGCCTGCCGGCCAGCCGCCAGCTTGCCCAGGATCTCGGCGTGAATCGCATCACGGTGGAGAATGCCTATGCCGAGCTGGAGGCGGAAGGATTGATCCTCTCCAGACTGGGCAGCGGCACTTATGTCTTGTCTCCAGATCCGCTTTTATCTCTTCCGAAGAACGAGGCAGCTACTTCCTGGCCGCTCTGGCAGCAAAATCTATTGGTGGGCGGGCGTACAACCCCGGGTAGATGGCCAAAGCCGAATAAAGCCGGTACTGCGGAACCGATCAGCTTTGCGAGCGGCATTGGTGATGCGAATATGTTTCCTGCGGAGGAATTTCGTAAAGTCATCCAGTCTGTGATGCGTCGGGACGGGTTTGACGCGCTGGACTATGGGGAACGCAATGGATTTGGACCGCTGCGCGAGAGCATCACGCATATTTTGGCCAGCCAGGGTCTGCAAACCCGGCCGCAGGACATTCTCATCACAGCCGGCTCACAGCAGGCCCTGTCACTCGTTTCCCAGGTTTTGCTCACGCCCGGGGATGTGATCTTTGTCGAAAGCCCCACGTACTCGGGTGCACTGGATTTATTCCGCGCTCTCGGGTTCAAGGTGGTAGGCATTCCGGTCGACGGGCAGGGGATGCAGGTGGATGGACTGGAAAAACTTCTGCAGCAGCATCACCCCAGGCTGATTTACACGATTCCCAATTTCCATAATCCAACCGGCACGTGCCTGAACAGCGCGCGCCGCCGCCAGCTGCTTGTCCTGGCAGATCGCTACAACGTTCCCATTTTGGAGGATGATTTTGTAGGTGACCTGCGCTACGAGGGACGCACGCAGCCGGCGCTCAAGGCCCTGGACCCAGGCGGGCGCGTGATCTATGTCAGCACATTCTCGAAGATGCTGATGCCGGGCCTGCGGGTGGGCTTTTTGGTGGCCGAAGGACCTGTTTATGACGCCCTGGTGGATTTCAAACGCGTCAATGAGCTGGCGACATCCAATTTGATCCAGCATGCCCTGGAAGACTATGTCACCGTTGGGCGCTATCAGGCCCACCTGCACCGGTCTTGCCAGATCTTTCGCAAGCGCAGGGATGTCATGGTTGCAGCAATTCAGCGCTACCTGCCGGCCAGCGTTCACTTTGATACCCCGCAGGGTGGACGTCCGAAGACTTACTTCCACTTGCATGGGAGGAAGGTGTTGATTTCGCGCCGGGGAGCCCTTTCTTTCCGGAGGAGATCCAGAACAGTCCCTGGTTGCGTCTTAATTTTGTCGTACAAGCCCCGGCTGAGATCGAGGAGGGCATTAAGCGGTTGGGGAAGGCCATCAAACGGCTAGCTGCAGCCCATAAATAAAAGGGAAATCCCCCTAAAGCGCAACGCGGGCACAGAGTTTTTCCTCAGATTCTCTCCGGGCGCTCTGTTTGCTGTGGGGGTAAAGCTTCTTTCACCACCGCTGGATGCGTACCTGCTCGTTGGAAAAATGACAGCCAAAAAAGGCGCTCACCCTATGACTGCGGTAGGGGCTTGACAAAATTCTAGGCGGGGATACAATTGTGACGATGATACAATTATTACAATGATACAAAGATACAATTTATGACAAACAAGAAAATCTTACTCCAAATTGACTTCCGCTCCGGCCTGCCCATTTATACCCAGATCGTCAATCAGATCCAGGCTCAGGTTGTCGGCGGCGTGCTCCGGCCGGGAGATCAATTGCCCACGGTACGGGCCCTTGCCGAGGAATTGCGAGTAAATTTCAACACGGTGGCGCGAGCGTATCGTCTGCTCGATGAGGCGCGTATCATCTCCACGCAGCAAGGACGCGGCACCTACATCACCGAGATCCCACCGCCGAGAGTGACCGAGAGGCTGCGAAAAGAATCACTGGAAGCCCTGACGCACCGGTTCATCCGCGAAGCCGTCCGCCTGGATTTCTCGAAGATCGAGATCAGCCAGGTGGTCGATGAACAACTCAAAGCCTGGAGTAAATGGAAGGACTCTGAACAAGAGTGACAAAGGAGAATGCAATGGCTGATAAATCTGAAAAAGAAAAAAAGGAAAAATCGGGAAAACCAGATCCGCATATTCCGCCGATCGCCTGGACGATATTCGGCGTACTGATCCTGATTGCCATGTTTGGCGCCATGTACGGCGAAGGTCACTATTCGGACGCGACCCTTGGCCTGTGGGTCACCGCGTGGGTATTTGCAGGGATTTACATCCTGTTCGCGTTGAAGGTCGCAGCGCAGTGGGAAAAAGTGGTCGTGCTCCGGCTCGGAAAATTCCACAGGCTGGCCGGCCCGGGCATGTTCTGGATCATCCCGATCCTGGATACAGCCGCAACCTGGATTGATCACCGCGTCATGGTCACGCCGTTCGCGGCACAAAAAACGCTGACTAAGGATACGGTCCCGGTCGATGTGGATGCCGTGCTTTTCTGGGTGGTCTGGGATGCCGAGAAGGCTGCCCTGGAAGTAAAGAACTACGAAGCAGCCGTCGACTGGGCGGCGCAAACCGCCTTGCGAGATATCATCGGACGGATGGTCCTGGCCGACATCCTTGTCGGGCGTAGTTTGCTCGATCAGGAGCTCCAGCAGGTCATCGACGAGCGCACCACACCCTGGGGTGTGACCGTGCAGTCGGTTGAGATCCGTGACATTGTGATCCCGCAGGACCTGGAGGATGCCATGTCCCGCCAGGCTCGTGTGATCCTGGGCGAGTCTGAAAAGCAGATCGCCGCCTCCTTCTCGGATGCTTCCAAGGCTTATATCGAGAATCCGACAGCCCTGCACCTGCGGGCCATGAATATGCTCTTTGAAGGCCTGAAGGAAAAAGGCGCCCTGGTCATCGTCCCAAGCTCGGCGATCGATACCATGAATCTGGGCGCCATGAGTGGCCTCGTTTCGATTGCCCAGAACAATCTGCCCAAGGAACCTGTCAAATAAGTATCAGGGGCACCACGATACCCGCTGTGCCCCGTCTACCGAGAAGGAAAAGAATGAGTACCCGTACCACAATCATCGTTGCTCTGGTCATGATCGTCGCCGCCACCCTGGTGGGCCTGGCCCTTTGGAACCGCCTGCCGGACCCAATGGCCTCCCACTGGGATGCCAATGACCAGGTGAACGGCTATATATCCAGGTTCTGGGGCGTGTTCCTGATGCCGTTGATGACCACCGGCCTGGTTTTATTTTTTCTGGCCATCCCACGGATCGACCCACTCAGGGCTAACATTGCTGCATTCCGGGAAGCGTTCAACCTGTTCATCGTGCTGTTTGCGGGTTTCATGACCTACATCTACTTCCTGACCCTGCTCTGGAACCTGGGTTACACCGGTTTCAATATGAGCAGCGCCATGCTGCCGGCGCTGGGAGTCTTATACTTTTTTCTTGGGTATCTGCTCCGTAAGGCAAAGCGCAACTTCTTCATCGGCATCCGCACGCCGTGGACTCTTTCCAGTGATCACGTTTGGGATGAGACGCACCGGGTCGGCTCCGTCCTGTTCATGATCGCGGGCGTGCTGGCATTCCTGGGAGCATTTGTGGGTGGAACGGCGGCGGTCTGGTTTCTTATGGCTCCCCTCCTGGCGTCCGTGCTGGTCACGCTTGTCTACTCGTACGTTTTATACCAAAGGGAAATCAAGGCCTCATGATGTTTCACGTGAAACAGTGGAGAAGAAATGAATCATGTCATTGAAGTCAATCATTTGCATCGGAACTTTGGCGACCAAATGGCCGTGAATGGAATGACGTTCGCGGTCGAGACCGGCGAGGTCTTTGGCCTGCTGGGACCGAACGGCGCCGGCAAGACCACTACGGTCCGCCTGCTGAACGGGATCCTGCCGCCCTCCGCAGGCAGCGCACGAGTGTTTGGAATGGATCCGGTATCCGACGGCGCCAGGATCCGGCAAAAGACCGGCGTGCTGACCGAGACGCCCGCCCTGTACGAACGGCTGTCGGCCCGTGAGAACCTGGCGTTCTTTGCCACGCTGCAGAATCTTCCCAAGCCGGATCTGGATCGGCGGGTCGATGAGATGCTTGCATTCTTCGAGCTGAGCTCGCGCGCCAACGACAAAGTGGAAACCTACAGCAAGGGAATGAAACAGCGGCTGGCCCTGGCGCGCGCCCTGGTGCACCAGCCGCCCCTGTTGTTTCTGGACGAGCCGAGCTCAGGCCTGGATCCGGAAGCTGCCCAGCAGGTCGATGACCTGATCGCCAGCCTGGGCCGGACGGATGGACAAACCGTCATCCTGGCAACGCACAACCTGCTGGAAGCCCAGCGGCTGTGTGACCGCGTGGCGGTTATCAACAAGGGAAAGATCCTGGCTCTTGGTAGCTTGAAGGAGCTGGCGCGCAAGCTTTGGCCGGTTACCTGGGTGGACTTCGTGTTTCACGTGAAACCTTCGGATACCCTGGACGAAAGCCTGATGGCCCAGCGTGGCGTGATACAGATCAAAATGAATGTTGAACGAAATGCCCTGGCCGTTCAGGTGGAGAGCGACGATGTGATCCCGGATGTCGTCCGCCGCCTGGTGGAACAAGGGGCCTCCATCCAGCGTGTCAATCCCCGTGACTATACTCTTGAAGATATCTATTTTGCATTACAGGCAGGTGAATCATGAACTGGCGTTCCGTCTGGGCCATCGCCCGTAAAGATTTAAAGGAAGTGCAGCAGAACAAGGCTGCCTGGATTCCGGCCATTGTCCTGCCGGTGATATTTGCCATTGTCTTTCCTTTGATCTTCTCCGTGCTGCCGCAGGTCATGCCGGTGAAGGATATCCAGCGTGAGCTGGGGGATATGGATGTCCTTTTGAAAAATCTGCCGCCGTCTGTGCAGCTGATGTTCAATGGGCTGACGCTAGAACAAATGTTCACTGTTTATATGACGGCCTTTCTGCTCGCGCCTCTCTTCCTGATCATGCCGCTGATGTTTTCGTCCATCGTCGGGGCCGACTCGTTTGTCGGCGAGCGCGAGCGCAAGACCATGGAAGCGTTGTTGTATTCGCCCACCACCGACGTGGAGCTCTTCCTCGGCAAGGTGCTGGCGTCCGTCATCCCGGCGATCTCCCTCTCGTGGCTGACCTATCTGATCTATATCATCGTCGTCAATGTGGGGAGCTTCAACTTATTTGGCCGCTTCTGGTTCCCGCTGGCACCCTGGTGGCCTATGATGTTCTGGCTGACCCCTGCCTTTGCCCTGCTCGGGATTTCCGCCACGGTGATGATCTCTGCACGTGTGAAAACCTTTATGGAAGCCTACCAGCTCACCGGCTCCCTGGTCATCGTGGTGCTGGCCCTGGTGGTCGGGCAGGCCACTGGCGTACTGTTCCTGGGGGTGGGCATGGTCCTGCTGATCGGAACAATCCTCTGGATCGTGGACGCGATCCTGATCTACTTTAACCTGCGTATCTTCAAACGCAGTTCGTTGATCGCAAACCTCTAGAAGTTGGCATGGCAGATGAAATCAAAAGTGTCCATTGTTGCAAAACACCCTTTGACGGACCAGGTGCGACGGGGGAGATCCATGCCTCGATAATGGATCTGTAACCGGCTGAGAGCGCTGCGTATCTTCATCCGCTTGGAAACAGGCGGATATTTTTTACTTGTGAAAATTAGAACAAATGTTCTGCAGGTCAAAGAGTAAAATCGTTCCATGGCAAAGCGATTGCTGATCGTCATAATTCTTGTTTCCCTGCTGATCGGCGCAGCGACCCTGCACCGCGGTCACGACTGGGGCGATGACTGGGCCTGGTATGTTCTGCAGGCGAAAAGCGTCCTGCATGGGACCATCGATCAGTTCCTGAAAACGAGCGCGTTCACCAACGCGGAATCAACCACCTACGTGGGGCCGCTCGCCTACCCATGGGGCTATCCGCTCCTCCTGGTGCCTGCGTATGCGCTGCGGGGCGTGCATCCCTTGGTGTTGAAGCTGCCCGGCCTTTTCTTTTTTACGGCATTTCTTTTCGTTCTCTTTCTGTTGATGAGAAACCGGTTGCCGGAGACCGAGAGCCTGCTGATCGTTGCGTTGTTTGCCTTCAGCCCCCTGATGCTCCAGTTTCTGGACCAGATCCTTTCCGATATTCCTTTCCTGTTCTTTTCCACCCTATCGTTGTGGCTGATGACAAAAAATGGCAGTCCCGGCACGCTGCGTAACATCGCGATCGGCGTTTGCATCTTCTTTGTCGTCTTCATTCGGACGACGGGGATTCTGCTGCTGGGAAGCTTTTTGCTGGTCGAGTTTTACCAACTGCTCGTTCAGTGCAAGGAGCGGATGATTGTTAAAAAAATCATCCTGGATTCGCTGACGGTGCTTGTATCGTTCGCGGTCCTGTTTGTCATTTCCTCCCTCCTGTTGCCCGGCGGTGGTGGATCCTACCTGGCCCAGTACGCCGGCATGAGCCTGGAAAAGATCCGGGATTTTGCGGTCCGCTACTTTGAAGTGTATGCCCTGTTTTTCGGAGAGGCGGGCGGCTGGAAATATCTGTACTCCATCCTGGTCGTCTTCTTCCTGGCTGGCGCGTGGAGACATTGGAGACAGGATCTTGTCTTCATCATCTTCTTTGTCTCCTGGATGGTGGTCCATATCCCCTATC
>JBLMZU010000452.1:0-4604 GCA_050258995.1 Bacteroidota bacterium | reverse complement strand
TCAGCCTTGACATCGATAGTCACGGGCTTAATAGTGGAAGGGCTGCCGCGGTCCCTGACAGCATGTAAAAGACCAGGTAGCGGAGCCTGCCCATGCTCGCCTCGACATTATTGCCAAAAATAAACAGCACCCACATATTGCTGATAATGTGAAGCCACCCGCCGTGCAGGAACATGGACGTGATGATGAACAACCATCCCGAAAATGGATCTTCCATGAAGCGGCGGGGGACCAGGCCCCAGGTAAAGATAAAACCCTGCAATGAACGCGCATTCAACTGCGCTTCAAAGAGGAAGACCAGGAAATTGGCAGTGATCAATGCAAGCGTGACGAGGGGGAATTTATGGGAACGTACCGTATCGTATAAAGGGATCATGTCTACCTGGCTGCATGCAGGCCTGGGGAGAATAAAATCTCGCACCTGACCTCTACACAGCCCGGCAGGTTTATTCCCCTGTTTGTTCGGTGCTCCTGCCGGTTGTGATCTTTTTCAATTCTCCGTAAATACCTGAAAGGGTCTGGCCATCGCGGAGCAGACCGATTCCGCCGACCACGCCGCTGTTGATGTAGTTATACAGACGCCCGGTCAGGGCAACGGCCAGCGCCGTGGACTGGTCGCCGGTCAGCAGGGTGATGGCGCCGCCGAACGCTCCTTCGAAGGTACCCACGGCTCCCGGCAGGGATGGGATCGCGCCGCCGAATGCCGCGGCTCCCAGCCCGAACATGCCCCAGGTCACCTGTGCCTGTGGAAAGAATGCCCGAATGATCAAAAAATAGGAGGCGATCGCGATCGCCCAGTTGAGCGTCATCCAGAAGAGAAATCGCAGGAACAGCCAGCCGTCTGTCAGCACGCTCAGGCCTGTAAAGAATTGCTCCAGGAAGCTGCCGCCAAGTTTTTGGAGGGATGGCCAGCGCGCGCTCAGCTTGTGGAAAATATTCAGCGCCCACTGATTGTAACGAGCCAGCAGATAAAGTATTACGAAACCGGCGATGACCACCGCGCCGATGATGAATCCGATCTCCTGGGCTCCTTCCGAGCCGACCACAAACGGTAAGGCTGCCAGCAGGATGATGGCGGAATAGCCCAGGTCCATGGTCCGCTCGATGATGATGGTCGGAATTGCCTCCATAAAAGTGACCTCTGACTTGCGGCTGATCAGATAGGCACGCCCAACTTCACCCAGCCGGAAGGGCAGGAAGTTATTTAACAGATAACCTTCGCCGATGGTCCAGAAGACGTCGCTGTAGGAGGCGCGATTGCGCAGCAATGTCCGCCAGACGACCGCCCGTACCATCAGCCACACAAAACCGGTCGCGAACGCGACCAGCAGGAAGGCAGGGTTCGCATGAGCGATCGCCCGCAACACGGCAGCCAGATCGACATAATATAAAATGACCGCGATCAGTACGACACTGACAATCGCCCCCGGCAACCAGCGCTTTACATCTTTCATGAATAAATCCTTTTACCCACCAGGGATCACGAAGGATCACGAAGGAATGTAAAAATCCTTGTGTCCCTTCCTGACACTGGGTGATTAATTAACCCTTTACTCCTCTTCCAGCTTCAGGACCGCCATGAACGCGTCCTGCGGGATCTCGACGTTGCCCACCATCTTCAGGCGTTTTTTGCCCTTCTTTTGTTTCTCGAGCAGTTTCTTTTTGCGCGTGATGTCACCGCCGTAGCATTTCGCCAGCACGTCCTTGCGCGTGGCCTTGACATTGGCGCGCGAGATGATGCGCCCGCCAGCCGAGGCCTGGACGGCAACATCGAAGAGCTGGCGAGGGATCAGTTCCTTGAGGCGCGTGATCAGGCGCTGGCCCTTGTGATAGGCATCCTTTTCGTGGACGATGGCCGCCAGCGCGTCGACCGGCTCGCCGTTGACGAGGATCTCCAGCTTCTGCAGTTTGTCTGGCCGGTATTCGAAGAATTGATAATCGAGCGATGCATAACCCTTGGTGCGCGACTTCAGATCGTCGAAGAAATCAACAATGATCTCGGACAGTGGAATTTCGTAATCAAGCTGGACGCGGTGCGGAGCGGGATACTCCTGTTTCTTGAAGATGCCGCGCCGCTTTGTCACCAGCTCCATGATCGGGCCGTAATAATCGGTGGGCGTGATGATCTCGATGGTCATCCATGGCTCGCGCACTTCCTCGATGCCGCCTTCATCGGGCAGCTCGGCAGGTGAGTCCACCACCAGGACCGTGCCATCGTGCATGAGCACTTCATATTCCACCGATGGCGCGGTGAAGAGCACATCCAGGTCATACTCGCGCTCGATGCGCTCCTGGATGATTTCCATGTGGAAGAGTCCCAGGAAGCCGGCGCGGAAGCCAAAGCCGAGAGCTTGTGATGTTTCCGGCTGGAAAGTAAGCGACGCGTCGTTGAGCTGCAGTTTTTCAAGCGCCTCACGCAGGTCGGCATGATCGTCTGCTTCGACAGGGTAGATACCAGCGAAGACCATCGGCTTGGGCGTGCGGTACCCAGGTAGAGGCTCGGCGGCGGGTGCGGCGGTTCGCGTGATCGTATCGCCGACGCGGCATTCATGGACGGTCTTGAACCCGGTGGCGACGTAGCCGACCTCCCCGGACCCCAATGCCTGGACCGGTTTCATGCCCGGGGCGAAGATGCCGATCTCGACCGGCCTCATATCTGCACCGGTCGCGAACAGATGCAGGATGTCGGTGGATTTGATCGAGCCCTCGGAGACACGGATGTAGGCGATCACACCCTTATAGGGATCGTAATGCGAATCGAAGATCAGCGCGCGCAGAGGGGCATTGTCTGCATCCTTCGGCGGCGGGACGCGGGTCACGATCGCCTCCAGGATCTGATCGACGTTGATGCCTTCCTTCGCCGAAACCTGGATCACTTCCAGTGGATCGATACCCAGCAGGGAGCCGACATCCTCGGCCACCTCGTCGGGGCGGGCCGAGGGCAGGTCGATCTTGTTGATGACGGGGATGATCGTCAGGTCCGCTTCGAGCGCCTGGTAGAGGTTGGCCAGCGTCTGGGCTTCAATGCCCTGCGTGGCGTCCACGACTAGCACCGCGCCTTCACAGGCTTTCAGCGCCCGGCTGACTTCATAGCCGAAGTCAACATGTCCCGGCGTATCGATCAGGTTGATCTCATACTTCAGACCATCCTTGGCGGTGTAATACATGCGCACCGCAGATGCCTTGATGGTGACGCCCTTTTCGCGTTCGAGGTCCATTGTATCGAGCATTTGCTCGCTCATGTCGCGTTCGGAGATCGTGCCGGTCAGCTGCAGCAGCCGGTCGGCGAGCGTGGATTTGCCATGGTCCACATGGGCGATAATGCAAAAATTTCGAATATGGTCGGTCATACTGCTTTCTTGAAAACAATCTCTTTCATCCAGAAAATAGTTCGCAAACAGGCTGTCTCTCGGCACAATACCATGTAAGCGGGGGAAGTATAACTCAAAGCAAATATAAATTGAGAGGCTTTATCGGGTCATTTCGAGTTTCATGATCGTATTTGAGCAGTTGTTGAAGATACGATACAATACTTGCGAAATTACGCCAGCTTGAAGCAACGAAATCAAAACTCCCGTGCATCCACAGGAGTTTTTGTCCGTATAGAATGGTCCGATTCAATTACATCTTCGCCAGCAGCTCAGCCTTTTTTTGCTGGAACTCGGTTTCTGAGAGAACCCCTCGTTTGCGTAAAACATCCAGTTTTTCGATCATGGCCGGGATATCCTCGATCGCATGGACGGCCACTCCCATCTCCTCAAAACCGAGGCGCTCCTTGGCGTTCAGCATGGCAGTCTTGAACTCCACGGGATCGGCGATCTGGTGGAAAAGGTTGACTCCCAGCTCGCTGGCGGTCAGGATCTCGACGTCGCCATAGCCAAACATCCTGCCGAAAAAGGACTGGCTTAGCTTTACGTCATTGACCTTCTCCAGCGATGAATCCACCACATTCTTGTTGAGCACGCCCGCGATCTGGATCACGCGGCGGGTCGTTACCACGTAGGCCTTGTTGCGCCAGACCGTGATGTCCCTCAACATCCCAAGCAGCGGAACCAGCACGAGTGCCAGTCCGGCAATGGCAACTGGATAATATGCAGCTGCAAACAATGAAGCCGCGATGATGATCACGATCAGGATGATCTCCAGGAAGATCTTGTTGAACAGTACAAACCAATGCTGATGAGTCTCCATCAGGATTCGTTCATTTTCCCCCAGCAGGCCTTCAAGGTAGTTTGTCGCCATTTTTTCTCCTATTGGTAATACGAGAAGGACAGGACACGGCTATTTTATCATTCTCAAAGCGGCCTTTGGAAAAATGAAGGTTTTCGGTCCGGCCCATGTCTAATACAGTAGAATGATCACCATGGACTTTCGTTTGTTGGAACAATGCAAGGCGGGAGATTCAGCGGCAGTCGAGAATTTTGTCCAGATGTGCCAGCGGGAAGTGTATTGTCTGGCTCTCTCGATTTTAGACGATTCCCACGAAGCGGAGGATGCGACACAGGAGTCATTGCTGGCAGCCCTCCGGGCGCTGGACTCGTTCCAGGGCGCCGCGAGCCTGAAGACCTGGCTGTTTTCCATCACGGTCAACACCTGCCGCACCC
>JBLMZU010000451.1:0-3707 GCA_050258995.1 Bacteroidota bacterium | reverse complement strand
ATCCGTTTCACGGCGCAGGTCCAGCCGGCGCGCCGGCTCCGCTACGTGACTTTATGGTATCGCCTGCAGGACAAATACAGCGGGCGCGGCACTGCCTGGGGAGGGGGAGCGATCATGAAGGATAACGACCAGGGAACCTATTTTTACGACCTGGATCTGACCCAGATCCAGAACTATCGTCGTTACCAGGATGCCTGGCTGCAATACCAGCTGGTCGCATCGACGGCCACCCAAAAGGTGTTGGGGCGCTCGGTGGTCTCTCGGACCGACGTCTCTCTGACAAATTGCAATGCACTGTATCCATGATGGACATTCTCGATCGAGCTGTAAAAGGTATTCAATGAAGAAATTTTTCCTCCTGCTTGTCCTTCCGATCCTCCTTTCCGGCTGTGCATCGCTTTCAGACGTCGCCCAGCTCCTGCGCACGCCCACACCTGTCACTGCCGCGCCTTCAGCCACGCCTCTCCCCAGCATCACACCAGCGCCCACGCTCAACCTGTTTGCAACTTCCACCAGTACGCCGCTGACGTTCACTCCCACGGTGACCCAGATCGGAGCCGAGCTCTTTACTCCCACCGGAACGGCGACCGATTATCCGACGGTCTTCGCCCCTCCTCCTGTTCTGCTTCCAGGAGCTTCGAATGATACCTATTTCACCCCGGTAGTTACGGGTTTCCTGGCTGTCTTACTCTCGAACAACCAGATGTTCTGGAATAACGGCCCATGCGACCCACGCGAAATCAAATTCTCGGCCTTTGTGGAGGATACAGTGAACACCGACCAGGTCCTCCTGTTCACGCGCCTGCGCGAGAAAAGTGACACCCTGCTCGTCACCGACTGGAACTCGGGGGCGGTCATGGTAAAAGCCGATAATGGTTCCTATAATTACACCCTCCACACCTGGAATATGGATCAATATTACTGGTTCAAAAATGCCTGGCTGGAGTACCAGCTTGTTTCTTTTGACAAGGATATGAAGGTCATCGCTCGAACCCCGATCTACGACCGCAATCTTTCGCTGGTGATGTGCCATCCACTCCAATAAGACCTGGAAATTGTTTGCCTGCTCTCCAAGATATTTCTCCACCAAACAAAATGCTGGCGGGCCAGGGCCCGCCAGCATTTTGTTTGGTCGCCAATCTCCCCCTTAAAAGTTCCTACTAGCAGCCGGGGAACTTGAAGGATGCAATTCGCGTGCTCCAGTTGAACGTGCCGTTAGCTTTCAGGTATTCGGAGGTAAACCAGAAGGTGCAGTCATCCACGGGGTCTACCGTCATGGCGCTGTAATCACCCCACCGGGATAAGTTCGCCAACTGGGAGCCTCCGCCGGCCTGGATGATGTTTTCGGTCTGCATAGTGCCAAGAGCATCGGTCACAAGCCTCCCTGTATAGCGGATGCTTGGTTTGACCGAGCTGCTGGAGGCGCTGTAGCCGAGGGCAATGTTGCCCTGCTTGTCCATGGCAATGCTGCCCATCCAGCGGTGGATGCCATCCGACGTGCCAAGGGTGCCCTGCTGGTAAACAGTGGGAGTTCCATTGGGGTTGCGGATCTCATACCAGCGGACACTCGTCACCTGGGTCTTCTTATTGGTACCCACAGCAACCGAATGGTTCACTACCAGGGATTCCACACCAGCACGATTCCGGTATGCAAGACGGTACATCAAACGATCTGCGAGTGAGTCCAGCTTTTGCGATGTGTTGGGCTGGGGAATGCAGGCGCCGCCACCCGAGCAAGCCGCGTTGAACGCTGCCACCGGGATGTTGGTCGGGCCTGTAAAAGTACTGTTGGCAGGAGTGCCCCAATCTACCTTGAACTTCCACAGGTTGAGCGAGTTCGACCCGAAATTCATAAAAAAGTTCGGGGAGCCGGCCGGAGGAGCAGTCGTGCCGTCCAGGTCGGAGGGCAGCAGGCCGCCATAGCTGGTGCCGAGCTGGAAGCATTGTTGGGTCGCCGCGGCGCCGGCCAACATGGCGTTCCGGTCGAACGCACAGACCTTGCTGCCGGCGAACGTCTGGCCATTGTTAAAGATGTTGTAACTTATGTAATACCCGTCCGGCCAGACGCCCATCTTGGGATAATCGTTGAACTGGGTAGTGCCATAGCTGAAGGCGTAACGATAGTAGCTACCCGTAGCATCGGGTGTCGTTGAGACGGCCACACATTGGAGATAAGGTGTTGTCGAAACCGAGAACTGGGTCAGGATCCAGCGGTTGGCCAGCTTATCGTACTGGACGATGGGGTCACCATCATTGTTGGTCTGGCAGCCCCCGCCGAAACCGGCCCAGATACTGTTGCCGGCTTTGGGGAATCCGGCAGCGATCGCACCGGTGGTTTTATCGAACACTGCAAAATAGGTATTTACCCACTGCACATATTGGGTTGCCCCAACGGCGCCATTGGTATCGGGGGGAGCATATTGGTCCGTGAACCCATAGTCTCCCTGCCCCACGCCGGCGATATTCAAGCCATTGGTGACCCCAGCCAACGGACCTGTAGCGGTTTGGAGTGCTCCGTCTACCTGGTTCAGTGCGTTTCCCATATTGGGCAGAACGCGCAGGGGCTTTTCCTTTTTCTCTTTTCCATCCGGGGAGGCAGGCGCAAGGCCGGTCATATTTGCGAGCGGTTCAGAGACATCCGAGTACACGGCAGATGATACTTCCACCGGACCGACCGGATCCTTGGCAGAGGGATGTGCTGCCTGTGCCGAGATCGTACTTCCAAACATAAAAACAAACGAGAGTGCCAACAAAAGAACTTTTTTGGACATTTTTATTCTCCTCATGAAAGACTTTCACATAATTGGCGAAACGGATTGCAAACTGAGCTAATCGTTGTAATGTTGGAAAAATTGTATGGTCAAAGCCTCCTTCAGTCCTTTGCAACACTTCCTGGTTAACTAAAAAAACGCCCTGAGAGGCGTTTGTTCGATCAGGCATCAGGAATGGTGGCAACTTTGTGTCGTAAGCATACCCTTAGAGAAGATATTGTGCAGCATTTTACTCTTATTACTATGAATGTCAAGAAGTAAAAGGTTACAATTTGATTGATGATGATTCAAGAAGACTTAATTCAGCAATTAAGAAATGCCCGCCGCGTCGTTGTCCTCACTGGCGCGGGTGTCTCGCAGGAGAGTGGATTGCGCACCTTCCGCGATACGCAAACGGGACTGTGGGCGCAGTACAAACCGAATGAGCTGGCCTCGCCTGAAGCGTTTCGCCGCGACCCCAAGCTGGTCTGGGACTGGTATGCCTGGCGGCGCGAAGCCGTCAAAGCCGTGCGTCCCAACCCGGGACATTATGCGCTGGTGGAAATGGAGAGGCGGGTTCCTCAATTTACCCTGATCACCCAAAATGTGGATGGCCTGCATCTCATGGCTGGCAGTCAACATGTGCTGCAGCTGCATGGCAACATCCAGCGCGTCCGTTGTGCGGATTGTTATACCTTTACAGAAGTTTGGGACGATGATTCAGAATCCGTGCCTCGCTGGGGTTTGCGGCTCATAACCGCGGCGCTGTGGTTGTGGAAATTAACATGGAACCGACGCATCTCACCCCAAAGGCAAATTATTTTTTGCAGGGCAAATCCGGGGAGATCCTGCCGCAGTTGGTGGATGCGATCTGGGGATAACATACAGGTCACGTCTTCGACCTGACGTTCTCCGGGCCGATCGTGATTCGACCTGCAAAAGAAAAACGGGACGAGC
>JBLMZU010000450.1:0-5472 GCA_050258995.1 Bacteroidota bacterium | reverse complement strand
ATTGTGCCAGCTCACGCCGCCATCCATGGTGCGCAGGACAAACGCGTTCGTGACCATCCATCCGTTTTGCGGGTCAAGCATATGGATGGAGGAAATATTATTCGGGACAACGCTCGGCATTCCCTCCAGCGGCGGCGCAGATACGGGTGGAATGGAAGTGGGTTCAGCTGTGGAACCGGGAGTGATCGTTGGGGTCGCGGTAGGAGCTGGCTGTAATATCGATACATTTGCCGTGCAGGCCAGGGAAGCCAGTAAGAGAGTCAATACAATAAGTTTAATACGCATGGGATCTCCTCTTAATATCAACGGTAGACCCCATGCGAAAGTTCCTTATCGCAGCCACTCCACGATCGTGGCTTCCCCCTGGCCCACCCCAACACAGAGCGTTGCCAATCCATATTTAACATTCCCGCGCAAACGCATCTCGTGGACCAGAGTGGTCATCAGCCGCGCCCCCGAGCAGCCAAGTGGATGTCCGATGGCGATCGCGCCGCCATTGACATTGACGATCCGAGGGTCCAGGCCCAGGTCTTCGATCACCGCCAGCGACTGAACGGCAAAGGCCTCGTTGAGCTCGACCAGGCCGATGTCGCCCATCTGCAGCCCTGCCCGTTGCAGGGCTTTCCTGGTGGCCGGGACCGGGCCAATGCCCATCACCCGCGGCGGCACACCGGCGGAGGCAGACGCGAGGATGCGGGCAAGCGGCTTGAGATTCAATTCCTTGGCCCTGTCTGCGCTCATTACCAGCAATGCTGCCGCGCCATCGTTCAGTCCCGAAGAATTGCCCGCCGTGACCGTCCCGCCTTCTTTGGCAAAAGACGGTTTCAATTTGGCCAGGGATTCCATCGATGTATCGCGGCGCGGTCGTTCATCCGTATCCACAATTTTCGGGTCGCCTTTTTTCTGAGGGACTGAAACAGACAGGATCTCCTCCTTAAATCGTCCCAAATCGATCGCTGCAATGGCACATTGGTGAGAACGCAGGGCAAACGCATCCTGCATTTCGCGTGTGATGTGCGGTCGCTCGCGGGCAATATTTTCGGCGGTCTCGCCCATCGAGTCCGTGCCATACAATTCCTTCATTTTTGGATTCGGATAGCGCCAGCCGAGTGCGGTATCCCAGGCGGTCAGGTTGCCGAACGAGAAACCGGATTCAGCCTTCGGGACAGAGTAGGGCGCGCGGCTCATGGACTCGACTCCGCCCGCGATATAGACCTCTCCCTCCCCGGCTTTGATCGCACGCGCCGCCTGGTTGATCGCATTCAGGCCTGAAGCGCACAGGCGGTTCACCGTTACCCCACCCACTTCGACGGGCAGTCCCGCCAGCAGGGCGGACATGCGTGCGATGTTGCGGTTGTCCTCTCCCGCCTGGTTGGCGCAGCCCAGGAATACTTCCTCCACGAGCGCGGCGTCCAGGCCGTTGCGTTTGACAATTTCCCGGATCACAAGAGCAGCCAGATCGTCAGGCCGGACCGAGGCAAGGCTGCCTCCCAGCGCCCCAACCGGCGTGCGAATGGCATCGATAATGACAGCGTCTGTCATGGAGTCCTCCAGATGGATTTCATGTTTTGATTCTACCATTCGCACCAGGATCAGGATTGGAATGAATGATCGTGTAAGACGTTAAAACAATTACACGAAATTTTCTGGAGGTATGTTTATGAAGTCTGATTCTCCACGGCAAATTTGGGACTTATGGTATCCACAAGCCGGAGCAACCGGAATTTCCTTTGCCCGGGGTCGATTGGAAGAAACAAATATCCTGCTCGTCCATGCCCCGCCGTCCACGCTAACAGTAGAGTTGCGAAACGAGGAGGGCAGACGGCTGGCATACGCCCAGGACCTGGCCCAAACGGCGGATCGTCCTATCGCACGGCTGACCGTACAGGGAGAAACCATCGTTCGGGAAGATTTGTGGCCGGCAGAGAGCGATATCGGTAAGTTAATCATCCTGCCGGGTGGCGAGGTGGGGAAATTGATCAGCTGGTGGAATTCCGAGGCTGGCAGTGAATGGCGCTGGCAGGTGGAGTTTTACAACCACCGGTAGTCCAGTCTGACTTTGGCAGAGAAATGAAGAGGAAAGATGTCTTGATGCGAGTATGACGCTTGGCACTACCCTATCCGGAGAGAAATAGTCATAATCAGTAGGAAAGTAACTTCATTACTGTTTTGATTCTTCAGATAAGGAGAACAAATGCCTGCAAAAGGATGGATTGAAGTAAGCGATACTTATTGCAAGGGATGCGAGTTGTGCATCAGCGCCTGCCCACAGGATGTCATGGAGCTGGACCTGACGAGGCTTACGCCAAAGGGCTACCACCCCGCGCACACTTTCAAGGATGGGTGCACGGGGTGTGCTATTTGTGCACTGGTCTGCCCGGACGCAGCCATCACAGTGTACCGCGAAATTACCAAAGCAGTTCCCACCTCGATAGGGGCGTAGCACCACACTACGCCCTTATTTATTCGGAGAAACCTATGACACGTGAATTATGGAAGGGGAATGAAGCCATCGCCGAAGCCGCGGTCCGCGCCGGGCTGGATGCCTATTTTGGCTACCCCATCACTCCCCAGACGGAGATCCTCGAATACCTCTCGCGCCGCATGCCAGAGCTAGGACGAACCTTTGTCCAGGCCGAATCGGAGCTGGGTGCGATCAACATGGTCTATGGCGCTGCGTGTGCAGGTGTGCGCGTGATGTCCACCTCCTCCAGCCCGGGTGTGAGCCTGATGATGGAGGGACTGTCGTATATCGCAGGGACGGAGGTCCCGGCCGTGCTGGTCAACGTGATGCGCGGCGGCCCCGGCCTGGGCAACATCGCGCCCTCCCAGGCGGATTACAACCAGGCGGTCCATGGCGGTGGTCATGGCGATTATCACAACATTGTGCTTGCACCGGCTTCGGTGCAGGAAGCCATCGACCTGATGGGCCTGTCCTTTGACCTGGCGGAAAAATACCGGACGATCTGCATGGTCATCCTGGATGGCTCCGTTGGGCAGATGATGGAACCGGCCAAGCTGCCTGAGCTGCGGCCCGTGCAGCGCGCAAACTGGGACTGGGCAACCGATGGCAGGATGGGAAAACGCGAGCGCCGGGTCCTGACCTCCATTTATCTGGATCCCCCGGAGGAGGAGAAGCTCAACCTGAGGCTTTTATCCCGTTGGAAGACCATTCAGCGTGAAGAGGTTCGCTATAAGGAATACTTCCTGGACGACGCCGAATTCGTCGTCATCGGTTTTGGCACGGCGGGGCGCGTGGCACTCTCAGCCGTTCGCCAGGCGCGCCAGAATGGGGTCAAGGTAGGGCTGCTGCGGCCGATCACCGTCAGCCCGTTCCCCTTCGAGGCGATCGAGCAGCTTGTCGGACATGTGAGCGGTTTCCTCGTCACGGAAATGAACTCCGGTCAGATGTTGGAAGATGTCCGCCTGGCGGTCAAGGGCCGCGCGCCGGTCGAGTTTTACGGACGCATGGGCGGCGTGGTCCCGTTCACCGAAGAGATCCTGCACGAGATCGAGCGCATTTCCACCGACCAGCTCAGCGTCGAGACCAACCCGCGTGACGCCTGGCTCGAGCGCATGACGCAGATATAGAGGTAAAAATGGCGACTCCCAATACTCTTGTTTATGAACGACCCGAAGGCTTTACGGAAACACCAACCCACTATTGCCCGGGCTGCACACATGGCGTGGCTCACCGCCTGATTGCTGAAGTCCTGGAGGAAATGAACCTGATCGATAAAACGATCGGGGTGGCTCCGGTCGGGTGCTCGGTGTTTGCTTACAACTATTTCGATACCGATTTCGTCGAAGCGCCTCATGGTCGCGCTCCCGCCATGGCAACCGGCATCAAGCGAGTCCTGCCGGATCGCATCGTCTTCACGTATCAGGGTGACGGCGACCTGGCTTCGATCGGCATGGGGGAGATCGTACACGCTGCCGGCCGCGGCGAGAACCTGACGGTGATCTTCATCAACAATGCCAACTTTGGCATGACCGGCGGCCAGATGGCTCCCACCACCCTGCCCGGCATGAAGACCACCTCCTCCCCGAATGGGCGCGATGTGGAGACCCAGGGATTCCCCATCCGTATGGCAGAAATGCTCGCCACGCTCGACGGTGTCGGATACTGTGTGCGCCGCTCCCTGCATGACCCCAAAAACATCCGCCTCGCCAAGAAGGCCATCCGCATGGCATTTGAAACCCAGGCACGCGGGCTCGGCTTTTCGCTGGTCGAGCTGCTTTCGACCTGTCCCACCAACTGGGGCATGACGCCGGTCGAGTCCCTCAAGTTTGTGGAACAGCATATGATGCCCGCATTTCCCCTTGGAGATTACAAGATCGCGGCGGGCGTGGCGCAGGTCAAGATCTAAACATTCGGACATTCGATATTTGGGAATCGGGTAAGCAAGTGTTGGGAACTCCAAGTATCGGATATCGAGGAAAGTGAAACACACATGCAAAAGGAAATCATTATTGCTGGGTTCGGCGGACAAGGCGTCCTTTTCGGTGGACAGGTTGTGGCATATGCTGCCATGGATGCAGGCAAGGAAGTGACCTGGATCCCCTCCTACGGCCCGGAGATGCGCGGCGGAACTGCCAACTGTACGATCGTCATTGCCGATGATGAGATCGGCTCACCGCTGGTCAAGAATCCCCCGCTGGCGATCGCTTTGAACCTGCCTTCCTTCGACAGATACGAAGAGCTCCTTGCACCGGGCGGGACACTGATCGTCAACCAATCCATGGTCGACCGCGGAGCCAGGCGGGAGGCTATTAACGTGATCCTGGTGCCATGCAATGAGATCGCCGAAGAGATCGGCAACAAGAAACTGATGAACATGGTGGCGATCGGTGCTCTTCTGACAGTGCTGCCGGAGATCACCCTCAAAGATGTAGAAAAAGCCCTGGAAGGACATTTGCCGGAAAGACACAAGCGTCTGCTGCCCATGAACTATGAAGCATTAAGACGAGGTTTCGAGGCTGCACAAAAGGTGCCGGTCTAGAACATCAGGCGCCCCCCAGAGTCATCAACCAACAGCCCGTTTCGTCTGGAAATGGGCTGTTTTCAACTGGCAGAAAACGGTCCGGATAGGTCGTTCCTGCAGGAAAGACAGCAGTTCGCTGACCAAATTCAATGGAAAGCGGCGCGAAATCGGGAGTATCTCCTGCAAACAACAAAATGTTACAGAATCAGTGCATATTGTGAAGAAAGGAATTAGAATAAAGTCAGGGAGTTAATTGCACATCAAAGTACGACAGCGTGAGTCAAAAACATTGCTTCCATAAAAAAAGGAGAAAAATGACGAAAAAGCTGATCTACCTTCTAGTGATTGGGGCCCTGATGGCAGCTGTGATCGCATCCGCTCCTGCCCTGGCGTCGGCCAAATCGCAGGCTGTCCTGGATCCCAACACACAATTCTATGTTCCCAAAGTGAATAAGGGCGCGACGGAGCAGATCGCCAGCCTCACCTC
>JBLMZU010000449.1:0-4928 GCA_050258995.1 Bacteroidota bacterium | reverse complement strand
TTGGAATTGGTCAGGCCGATGTACCCGCCGCACGGGACGTTGTAATAACGGGCGATCTGGGCGAAGGCCATGTGCATCATGCCGCATTCGATCGCGCCGGAGGTATAGGCGCCCGAGCGCATATCCGCGACCGTGGCGAGCGTGGCGTAAATGGTCGGCGTGCCTTCCTTGACCATCTGCATCAAGGCCGCGGTGGCCAGGAATTCGGCATTGCCCTGCACCAGTGACCCCGACATGGACATCGGAGAAGTCAGACCTGCATTCGGGACGATGGTCGGATAAACCGGCAACCCTTCGGCCGCAAAATACATCACATTCTCGGTGGAGAGGTTGTCCATGGTCAAGGGCGAGACGGTGGGACAGTAGTGATGGGTCAGGAATGGATGCTCCCGATAGGGGGCTTCCCCACCGGCAACAATATACGCCATCTTCATCACAGAAAGCGTATCCTTGTGATCGGTCGTGGTTGTGCGGATCGGCTTGAGGCAATACTTGAGGGCGGGATACAAGCGTGAGATGGTGAACTGGTCCTTCGGCGCGTCCTCCGCCAGAGTGGAGATGGAGAACATATCGTAGGCAGGGAGCTCGTTGATCAAATGGGCGATACGGGCGATATCCCCCGATTCGGCGCGCCGCTCCTTGCCGGTGACCGGGTCGATGATATCGGGCGCCGAGCTGGCCGTCACGATGACCGGGCTGTCGTCCGGAATCGTTTTGTCGAATTTTGGATCGCGCGCGTAGAAGGTGAACTTCGCCGGCATCATCTTACGGTATTTTTCGACCACCGCGCGTGGAAATTTAACGATGTTCTTCTCGGGATCGACCGTACAGCCGTGCTGGGCGAACAGCTTGCGGGCCGGTTCGTAGCGAACCATCAGCCCGACCTCCTCCAGGATCTCGAGTGACGCCTCATGGACGCGCTGGATCTGTTCCTGTGTAAGCAATTCTGCGAATGACATGGAATTCTCTCCTCTGAATTATTAGCTCAAGCCGCCGTTCCCGACCGCGAGATGCCGCCGGGAGCACAATGAATTAAATAATTTTCCTCTTCGGCCGCACGCGCGGGTGTTGGACGGTATCCCGCTTTTTCTTCTTCATCGGGAAGCGGATATCGCGCAGGAACTTTTCCTGAGCGGTCTTGCCGCGCTTGGCCACTTCCTCGGGCAGCGACAGGATGCGGTCGATGATCTCGAACTGATCGTTGTGGAAGCGCCACAGCTCCACTTTGAGGCTCCGGGCCAGCTTCTTGATCTCCTGTACGGGGAACATCTCCAGGCCGGCGCGGGTCACTTTGAGGCTGGCCGCCGCGGTGGCGAACCGGGCGCAGGACTCCAGATCCCAATCCCTGAGGTAGCCATAGATGAACCCGGCCGAGAAGGTCGCGCCCGCGCCGCAGGCATCCACAGCCTTGACGCGCGGCGCAAAGACACGGACGACGTGCTCGCCCTCCGCCACCAGGCAGCCGCCTTTTGCCATGGTGATGATCGCGGTCTGGATTCCCGATTTCAACAATTTTCTAGCCGTTCCCAGCAAAGCCTGTTTACCACCAATTTGTGCATCGTCCGTCACGGCCTGGCAGAAGGTGGCCCGTTTCGCAAACTTTTCCAGGACATCCGGATCCTTATGCCCGTGCTCGAGATTCACAAAAACAGGGATGTTCCGGCGGTTCGCCTCGTCCAATGCCCGCAGCACGTGATCGCCATCGTACCAGTCGGCATACACGATCTTGGCTCCCTCCATCAGGGAAAGATCGGCCGTATCCAGGGTTTTCAAGATTTTTGGCGTACGCTCCCAGAAATAGGTGCGGGCGCCCTTTCGATCGGAAACATCCACTTCGATCGGGGTTCGATATTCATCCGTAAAGCGGACCTCGCCCTGCACCCCCCAATCCTTCAGCTGCTGCGCCAGGGCCTGGCCGCGCAGGTCATTTCCCACGGCAGTCCCGATCATCCCGCTGGGCACATCCCACTGGCGCAGCACACAGGCAATGATGGCGGCATCGTCGAACACGAAGTCGTTGACTTCCTGGACGATCGCGCCGGTATTGCGCCTGGGCATCTTATCCAGGACCATGATGGAGACATGGGTCAGCATCCCAAAGCCGACATAATCAGGAGGAGAAAACTTTTTTTGCATATCCGAGTTATTGAATCCGTCTAAAAACCTGTATCAAACCTTTGGAATGCTTCGGAAAGTAAAATAATGTTTGTCTGGCAACGATTTCAAAACCTAACCACGGAGGCACAGAGACACTGGGAAAAAAGCTGTGTGTCTTCGTGACTCCGTGGTTCATATGAACAATTCGACATGCCTCTCCTTCACTTATCGGAGTGATAAATGAAATCTGGAGAAATGTTCATGGAGCAATCCTATGCCTTCAGCTTCTCACCTTTCGGATCGTATAGAACCGTAGCGGTCACCTCGGCATTGTACCGGCCTTCGATTAGCTCCACCTCCACGCGGGTGCCGGGCTTAGCAAGCTCAACAGGAAGATAGGCGTAGAAAATGTTCTTCCGCACGGTATATCCATAGCCGCCGCTGCGCACGCGGGTGATCACCTTGCCATCATGATAGACCGCCTCCCCCCCATAGATCTGCGTATACTCCTCCTGGTCCAGGACAAACGTGCAGAGCTTGGTGGTGAGGCCATTTTTCCTGGCTTCGACCAGTGCGTCCCGGCCAATGAAGTCGCCCTTATCCAGATGGACGCAGAAACCGAGGCCGGCTTCATAAGGTGTCTCCAGCGGGGTGACATCCGTTGTGTAATAGCGGTAGCCTTTTTCGAGACGCAGTGAGTCGGCCACTTTATACCCGCCCACTTCCATGTTGAATTCCTTGCC
This sequence comes from Bacteroidota bacterium, assembly GCA_050258995.1. Classification (GTDB taxonomy): domain Bacteria; phylum Chloroflexota; class Anaerolineae; order Anaerolineales; family Villigracilaceae; genus Defluviilinea. The sequence continues at coordinate 2,088 of JBLMZU010000449.1, read as the reverse complement.
CGCTTCGAACAACATATCCCAGACCATCAACGCGCGCTGATAGGGAACATACAGCTCCCATCCCAACTCACCCACATAACTGACGCGCTGGGCCCGTACCAGGGCTCCATTGATCTCGATGATCTTCGAGGTCAAATAGGGGAACGCTTCATTGGATACATCGTCCTGCGTGATCTTGGAAAGAACGTCGCGCGACCTGGGCCCCCACAGAGCCAGGCAGGCGTATTCCTGGGTGATGTCACGGAAGGTGACCTCCTCATCCAGGTCCATCTTGATCTTCAGCCAGGACATGTCGTTGCCGATGAAGCCCGAGCCGGTGACCACCCAGAAGGTATCTTCAGCAATGCGTGTCACGGTGACATCCGCTTCGACGCCGCCGCGGGTGTTGAGCCATTGGGTATAGGTGGCGCTGCCGACCGGCTTATCCATGTTGCTGTCGGCCACGCGCTGAAGCAGCTTCAATGCATCGGGACCGCTGACTTCGATCTTGCCGAAGGAGGTCAGGTCGAAGAGCGTGACGCGCTCGCGGGTGGCACAGTGTTCCTCGGCAACCCGGTCAAAGTATGGTGGCTTGTTCCAGCCCCACTGGCGCTGGTCCGCCCCTGCCCTTCGCCAGCCCTTGTTCCTGTCGAAATACAGCACGCGCTCCCAGCCAAATTTTTCGCCGAACACCGCGCCCAATTCCTGCAAACGATAATGGACCGGGCTGACCCGGTGCGGGCGCGCCCATTCATTCTCGTCGTTCGGGAAGCGCAGTGCGTAATAGTATTTCACGCCTTCCCGAGTCCGCTCGGCGGCATATTCGGGATTGGAGTAGTAGTCGCCCTGGAAGCGGGTCGCCCGGTAGATGTTCACATCCTGGGAGGGCTCGCCTTCGACGATCCATTCGGCCATCAGCTTGCCCATGCCGCCCGCCCCGCCGTAACCGTTGAGCGACATGCCCGCCGCCATCCACAGGCCGCGCGCCCCGGCAACCGGTCCGAGCATGGGCTGGCAGTCGGGGGTGTAGGCGCCCGGGTGGGCGGTGATGTTGATGATGCCGGCGCTCTCCAGGAACGGGATGCGCCGGATGGCGCCTTCCAGCAGGATCTCAAAGCGATCGTAATCGGCAGGGACGGTGGCGTTGCCGTGCTCCCACGGCACGCCGTCGATCCAGCGCGCCAGCGGATTGGGTTCATAGCCGCCGATCACCAGCCCGCCCTGCTCCTCGCGCATGTAGACCAGGTTATCCGGGTCGCGCAGACAGGGTGTGTTCTTCGAGAACTCGTGTCCTGCCACCGCCTTGACCGCGATGTGCTGGTGGTCCACAGGAGTCGTCGGAAGATAGACACCGACCGTCGCGGCAATGCGCGGCGCCCACAACCCCGCCGCGTTGACCACCAGATTCGTTTTGATCGAACCCTTGTTCGTGATGACTTTCTGGATCTCACCTTTAGGAGAAAGCTCCAGCCCGGTGACGCGTGTGTCGGTGTACACGGTTACGCCCATCTCGCGGATAACGCGTGCCATCCCGGTCGTCGTGCCATAGGGATCGAGGTGTCCGTCGCGCGGCAGGTAGATCGCGCCGTAGAGATCCTTACCGCTGAGCTGGGGCATGATCTTCAGCGTTTCGGAGGGCGAGATGATCTCCACTTCCATGCCGATGCCCCGGGCCTTGCTCACGCTGCGCTCCAGCTCCTTGAGCTGTTCCTGGCTGGAGGCCAGCCGCAGACTGCCGACATGGGTGAACAATCCCAGCTCGCTGTACAGCTCGATGGAGTATTTCCGAAACTGCAGCATGGTCTTGGAGGTGGCGAACTGCGTCACCACCCCGGCCGCATGCGACGACTCGCCGCTGGCGATCTCACCCTTTTCGAGCAGCACAATATCCTTTTTCCCCAGTTTCGAAAGATGATAAGCGATGTTGACCCCGTAGATACCCCCGCCGATGATTACGATTTCTGCTTGATCCTTCATTGAGTCACCTGTTCATGGATTTACAAAAGTTTCGATGGCAGGATAACCGGTTCTCCCGCAGCAGAACTGCGGGAGAGACGCGGCGTATCCAATACGCCCAGGATTATGAAGTTTTGCAATGCTGTTTGTCCC
>JBLMZU010000448.1:0-2961 GCA_050258995.1 Bacteroidota bacterium | reverse complement strand
CGAGGGCGGCCTGGACGCGGATCCCGGGGAGCGGCGGCCGGTCGGCAGCGATCCGCTGCATCAGCTGGTCCTTCAAGCGCGCGGACGGCTCCACGGGCGGGACGCTATACGGCAGCGCGGCGGTCACGCCTTCCAGTTCCCTGACCTTGCGGCGCGCTTCGGGATGCTGCTCCAGGTAGGCTTCGACGAGTTTTCGTTCCTCGTCGTCGAGCGCCCCGAGGGCATAAAATTCGAGCAATTCTTCGATCTGCTGTGGGTCCATGGTCAATCTTCGAATTCTTCCTGGCCAAGTGCCTGGCGCAGTTTCTGCAGGGCCAGCCGGGCGCGGGTATGGATGGTGCCGGGCGCCTCACCCGTCGCCTCGGCGATCTGCTGGCGGGTCATCCCGTGGAAATATGCCATTTCGATCACCTGTCGCTGCTGCGGAGGCAGGCCTGCCAGCGCCTGCGTGATCTGCTCCTGGTGCAGGCGAAGCAGGGACTGCCCGGCGGGACCGGCCTCGGGGTCTGGCACCTGGTCGAGGAGCGAATCGCTATTATCCACATCCGTGATAGGCTGCGGGCGCGTATTCCGCCGGCGATAGGCGTCGATGGCCAGGTTACGGGCGATCCGGAACAGCCAGGCCCGGACGTTGCCGCGCTCGGCCTGGTAGGAGGCAGCCAGCTTCCAGACCCGCCAGAAGGTTTCCTGCAGCACATCCTCGGCCGCTGCCCGGTCTCCCAGAATCTTGAGCGCGAGGCCCAACACCCGGGAGGCATGGCGGTCGTACAGGACTTCGAGGGCGCGGCTCTCACCGCCCGCAATGCGGGCTGCAAGATCCTCGTCGGTCAGCTGCTCCAGGGCGACAGGTTTATCGGAGGGCAAATTCGTCTCTCACTGTTAATACGCACGGTCAGGCTGTCTGCATTGCAAAGGGATTCGGCGGAGGCGATCATTTTAACATATGGCGGCCTGGTGAGACATCTTCGCCGGGCGCGGCAGTGGCAGGTTTCGAGCATGTGATAGATGAAAAGGGTGTCTCCCACGTCAGAAAGTGGCCGCCCCGAGGGACCCTATAGCAAGAAGATGTACCCCCTGTTCCCTGCAAGGTATATGGACTATTCACGTCAGGAATAGTATAGTGTAAGTGGCTCTCATTGTCGTCCTGCATCACCTTACGTCCATCATCGTGGTGTGCCAACGTCATCTGACAGATGATTGGATCGCTTGGTCATCCCGGCCCTCTTTTTTCCAGACCCTTACAATAAACCGTCGTAGTTGACGAGGGACCTGATCTCCCGAAACTGCCCGCATCGGTCAATGAGAAAGTTGTAGTCTGTCAGAGTCATTATTGAAGTCAAAGACCACAGGGGGCATTGGTTTATCCTTTCATCACGAAACACCAACCCCATAAGCCTGTCAACAATCCAGAGGGAGACAGTGAACCAGTTGTAAGGTGAAAATCCAGGTGTTGGATGTATATTATGGATTGGACGGAATTTTTTGACATGTGTGGCCCGGGTTGCGACGATATAACAGCGATCCGGGACGCAGTCGTTAAACGGTGACCTATGGACGGGTCCGACAGTCTCTCGCAGGGGTCGTGGCTAAAGGAAGAACCGGAACATCGGCCAGTTCACAGACAGGTCGTAGACCACGATGCCGATCAGGAGCAGGCCGCCGGCGGTATTGATCAGGCGGCCGTGCCGGGCGAACAGGCCGGTCAGCTGGCGCTGGAGACCGCCCGAGAGCACCGAGAGAATTAAGAGCGGCATCCCAAAACCGATCCCAAACCACAGGAACATCCACAGTTTGCCGAGCGCCTCTCCCGGACTGAGCGAAAGGACAAAGATACTGACGACCAGCGGACCCGAACAGGGCAGGGTCAGAGGACCATAGAGCAGGCCATACACATAGGCATTCAGGAAGGGGTGGTGCAGCACCGGCACCTGGACCTGCGGGAGGGTCGTAAAAATATTGATATCCAGCAGCAGTAAAATGCCGAGGACCAGCAGCAGCAGATCTGCCAGGGGGATCAAAAAGAGCAGGGCCCGGCTGATCGGCACGGCCAACAAGGCGATCAGGCCGCCCAGCGCCAGCATCATGCTCAAGACCCCGGCCAGCACAAAGAAACCCAGGAAATACCGTTTACGGCTGGCGGCTGTCCCAGGCTGGCTGCTCAGATAGGCCAGGAAACCGGGATAGAGCGGCAGGACGCACGGGCTGGCAGTGGCCAGCAGACCCAGGAGAAAGGCAGTCCCTGCAGCGGCCACGGGGCTTACTGCGCCAGGTAGGGTTTCAGGATCTCTTGCAGCTGATCCACTACCTTCAGGCCATAGGGCAGCTGGTGGGCATTTCCCTGGCGATCGATCAGCAGCATGGGCTCCAGCGGTGGATTGAGATATTCGGGGTTGTAAAGATTGCCCAGGGCGCGCTGCACTTCCAGCGGGCCGACGACAAAGCGCCACTCGAAGCCGAAATCCTGCGCATACTTCTTCAGCGAGGCTACGTCTTCGTGGGAATCGACATCCATGCTCAGCAGGATCACGTCCTCCGGATTGCCGAGCTGCGCCGCCATTTTTTTCGTCTCGCCCTGTTGGTACAGACAGTTGGGACACCACTGGGCAATGGTTTCGATCAGCACCACTTTCCCGGAAAAATCATTGATGGTAAACGTCTCGCCTGTTCGTACGTCGGTCATTTCCATGCCGAACCACTCGGGGATCGCGGTGGCGGTCGGGGCCGGGCCAGGGGCCGCCGTTGCATTACAGGCAGCCAGGAGCAGGGCTATTACGAGCAGGGGTATCCAGGTGGAACGGGCAGTGGCTCGGGAGCGCATGGTCTTCCCGCCTTTCGAATCCTCAGTAGATCACGAAACGGCCTGGGCAGTGTTCTTGTTCGTGAAGTATTGATGACAGGGGAGTGTATGGATCGAGGTTAGGATGAAGGAAAAAGTCGCATTCTTACCTGCAGCCGGCTGCT
>JBLMZU010000447.1:0-3179 GCA_050258995.1 Bacteroidota bacterium | reverse complement strand
GAGAGGTAACTGGCCGGTTCTCTGACTTCATCGTACAGCAGGAAGGCAGGCTCAGCCATAAATGTGCTGCCCGGACTCATAATTATTCCGCGGATATTGCCAATCAAATCCAAATCCGGATCCAGCCAGTTCAGGTACGCCGGAATTCCGCCAACCATTGCATACATGGCTACACGTTCGCTTGCATCCCATTTCGGAAAAAACTCCGCCAGGCTGGAAAACGGCAATGGTTCTAGATGCCATTGGGCAGTAATGCGTCCAAAGAGGGGCGATTGTTTCGAAAACAACGTTTCCATCACGTGGACATGCGAACCACATAGCGCTATAACAGTTTCAGATTTCTGAAAGTGTTGATCCCAGGCATTCTGAAGTGCCGAGAGCATCGCAGGATCAGCATCCGCCGCATAGGGGAGCTCATCCAGTATCAAGATCTTTCGACTCTCGCGAAGTTGAGGCGCAGCTGCATCCCAGAGCTCAGTCCAGGATCGGTAGACCGGTGCGGCAGAGGCCGGTATGTTGAGCAATTTTCCATAAAAGTGGGCACGCTGCTGATTGGCATTCTCTTTAACGGCCTCCCAGTACACGTAGTCCACACCACTTTGTTCGGCCCAGCGTAATAACAATTCTGACTTTCCAACCCGTCGCCGGCCATACATCAAAAGCATTTGAGCTGGACCGGGACGCTTCCGAGTGAGCAGACTATTGAGAAAGGTGAGTTCTTTATGGCGATCAACGAACACAGGAGCCTCCAAGAAATTATAGTCATAACTATTATATCATTGCCTATAATAATCGCAGAAAATACATAATATCTTCTGATACAGCGATCGGATGCTTTACTTTCATGTTTTGCTATCCCCTTCGAAGTTCAGTGAGGTATTAATTGATCCCAATACCTCGATCAGCTTAATAGGGGTTTCGGCAACGGAAGTGGGATCTAACAAGACAGGTCTCAGTTCTGGGAAATATCGTAGGGCACAAGACTTTTTTATAACAACCTCTTTTCGCAAAACGGCACTATTTCCAAAAAGGGCCGTTTTGCGAAACAAGGCTACTATGTTAGAACGCAGGCACAACCCATAGCGTGGAAACATGAGTCCCAATTTTTCTCGGCAAGTCTAAAGATTATTATCCACCGGGCTGCCTCTCATATGTGCGGTATGAACATCTTCGTCAGTTTGTGCCAGATAGCGTCGTAGTACCTGCAGATCTGAATGCCCCATCAATTTTTGCAGGGCAAAGATATCCACACCATTGCGCAACATGATCAGTGCGAAAGCGCGGCGAAAATCATGGGGCGTCGGGATGCTCTTTAAACCGACGATCTCGGCACGCCTTCGTAAGAGGCAGCGCAGGGCGCTATAAGTCATTCTATCGCCATGCACTGACACCCAGAGCGCCGGGTTGTTATCACGCCTGGCACGGAGATAGGCACGGATGGCCCGAATGGTCTTGCGCCCCAGAAATACCATGCGCGGCTTGCGGCCCTTTCCCTGCCGTATCATGATCGACCCGGTTGCCAGTTCGATGTCTTCCAGATTGATATTCAGGAACTCCTTGGCGCGTGCACCCGTATCCAGGAGACCTAACATCATGGCCTTATCTCTTACGCCAGCGTAATTGCTTTCACAGGTTTTGAGCAATAGATCGATTTCATCCACATGGATCGGCTCGATGGGTTCGGTGGGTAACTTTGGCGCTTTCACCCGGCGAATCGGATTTTTCCAACCATGCGGCATGATCTCCTCATCTTCGACCCAGTAGAGGAAGCTTCGTAGCGGCCGAAAACAGGCATGGACACCCCCTGGATTATGGGTTTCAGAGAGTTCAAGGATATATCTTCGTATGAGATCGGTTGTCAGCTGGGAAATCTGCGTCAGAGCCTGACCTTCACAATGTTTTAGGAAGTACTTCAACTTCTTGGTATAGAAATCGATGGTTTCAGGCGACAGACCCTGAGATTTACGGTCGATCAGGAATGACTCGACCAGGATGGGAAGGTAATCCGATTGTGAGAGTATGATAATCCCTTGGTCCTGTGTTTTTAAAACAGACATGGTGATCTCCTTTGTCTAGAGACCACCATATATATAGAAGGAACCCCCACTTATTTTTTTAGTGCCGAGGGCGAGATTTGAACTCGCGACCAAGGGCTTATGAGTCCCCTGCTCTACCACTGAGCTACCTCGGCGTAGCTTTGATTGAGCGCCGGATATATTACCACAGGTAGGGGAGTGGACGCCTGGCTTGACAAAGAAAAGTTGTTGCCAGGCGCAGATTGGGACTTGGAAATTCGGAAGGCTGTGCGCGCCTGTGATGTGGTCGTGGTGTGTCTTCCCAAGGATTCAACTGGATAAAGGCGACTTTCTCTCGAGATCTTCAACGCCGTTCGCAGAGCCTCAGCTCGGCGTGGGTCTTCGACCCCGCCGAGATTTTGACCGTAGGTCTCAATCAAAGCCACCGCTACACATTAATTTTACCCCGTACAATCAGCATAAAACATTGAAGGATTCATACAGTAATGACCACGCGCCGAAAAGCTCCCGCCGTTTCGACAGAACGAGCGAAGCGGGTCCTGTGGACGAGCGCAGGCCGCCCCCCGCCCCTCCCGAACCCACCCGCCTTACTGTGGCTTCAAATCTGATAGGAATAACTATTTTCTTCTCACAACCGGTTTTCCCGTTCCATCATCTAATGGTTGTGGGTCAGCGCTTGTGACGCAAGGTTCGCTACGTGAGCTTTATCAACTTCGACAGGCGGGGCGATAAATATGATTCCATCGGCAAGGTCTTGTTGAATGCGTTGGCGGAGTCGTTCCATACCCTTGTCGGTATCTGACACAAAAACAAGCTTTTGGAGCTGGTCGCTTATTTTACACAGGATCCACGCTCCCCGCGCTTTCCCCCACAAATTAATTAAATGTGTTCCTTCCTTGACGGGCTCCAATTTGAATGTCATGTTGAAGTTCACACCGATGGGGGTGGCACTCTCTATCGTATACTCGTCGAAAGGCTGCCAGTCCACAATGCATTGACTGGATTTCATCTTTCCATGGTAGCAAGAATAAACTGAATCCACCGCCGAACGTCCCTGCACCAGGTTGAGAAGCTCCACTTTGCTTGCTCCGAGCACGATGGCACGATATTCGGGCTTCGTCAGATACTCCCACAGGATAAATG
>JBLMZU010000446.1:0-2813 GCA_050258995.1 Bacteroidota bacterium | reverse complement strand
GATGAGTACTCCGCCTTCACCATTTCGCCACGTACCACTTTTTGGTCCGGGGCGAAATGGTGAAGGCGTAGTACTCATCCCCGGTGCGGCGGAAGGCCAGGCCATACCGGAAATCGCCGGTCGGGGAGGTCTTTCCCGAGCTGGTCAGGACCTTCAGCTCGGCGGTGAAGTCTCCGAAGATCTTCTTGCCGGGTGCAAATACCGTGGTCTTGTAATTGGGGCTGTCCACTTCGACATGATAGTACTCCGGCTCGTGATAGCCGATGAAGTAATTATCGAACTTGTCCTCTGTCCAGCCGGTGGAGGGATCGGTAAAATCATCCTGGTAGAGGATATCGCTGCCGGAGACAGGGACAACCGCCGTCGCGGCAGCAGTCCCTTCCGGGGTGGCAGAGGCCTCCTCCATTCCCGCCATGGTGGCGGCGGGTTCCGTGGCCGGGGCCTGCGTTGCTGCAGTTGTCTGTGTTGCAGCGGCCGTCGTCGGGGAGGCAGCCGGCTGGTCGGTGGCCGGAACGTTCCCGGCACAGCCGCTGATCACCAAAACCAGTAATAAAACCACGGTCCAGATGGAATGGAAAACCTTTAAGTGCTTCATTTCCCTGCTCCTTTATTTCACTGCATCCGCAGCGCATCGAAAGCCGGCGTATTTGATATACCGGTTATCTCCTGGGGCGATTGCCAGGCGATAAGCCAGATCGACGATGGGCAATCCAAAGCGCCCACCGTGAATGTACTTTGTTCCATTTGGAGCATTGGTATAAGGCTCCCCGATCCATTCCCAGACATTCCCGACCAAGTCATAGACTCCAAAAGGACTCTTGTTGAAGCTGAGGGTGCCGCTGGCATACGTATCCTCATCCGGGAAGCCGGCTGTCTGTCCGCTGGCAGACGGGTCGCTCCCCCAGGGATAGAGAGGCGGATCGACGCCCGCCCCACGACCGGCGGCTTCCCACTCCGCCTCGGTCGGCAGCCGCTTGTTCAACCAGGTGCAGTAGGCGGATGCCTGCTCCCAGGATACGCCCCGGACAGGATGATCCTTGGCCCCGGGCCATACTTCGGGCGCGGGCGTATTGGTCGCGGCCATAAATTTGGCGTATTGATCGTTGTTCACCTGGAACTGGTCGATCCAGAAATCCTTCAGCTCGACGGTCTGGACGGAGTTGTGATATTGGTCCGCGGGGTTGAGTCCCACCTCAAATGAGCCGCCCGATACCTTTACCATCCCGGTCCCATCTGGCAGCCCCCCGGTGACCGGTACGGGCATGGTGGTGGTCGCGATGGCAGCCTCCGTCGGCGTGGACGCATCTGCTTTCACCGGCGGAGGGGAGACGGGCCGGAAATTTGTCCATCCCCACACCCCGGCGCCGAGTGCCAGAAGACAAAGGGCGGCGAAGACTCCCACGCCCAGCCAGGTGCGGCTGCGGGCAGGTTTTAGCGCGCGTTCCTGTTTTACAGGCGCTTCCTGGACTTCCTTCGCCTCCCTGACTGCTTTGACTTCTTTAACGGCCGCTTCCGGATGCTCGTGAGGTACAACCCGGGTTGCGACGGCCGCTTCCGCATCCATCTTCTTCCTGACCGCCCGGGCAAAGTCGGCCGACATTTCGCCGCTGCTCTGGTAGCGCTCATTGGGATCCTTGGCCAGGGCCCGGTCGATCACGGCCTGCATCTCCTCCGTGATATTCGGGATGGGAGGCGGGGCGTTATTGATGTGCATGAAGATCACAGTAAGCTGGCTGTCCGCTTCGAACGGGACGCGCCCTGCCAGCATTTCGTACAGCACAATCCCGAGGGAATAAATGTCCGTCCGGTGGTCGGTCTTGTCGCCGCGCGCCTGCTCCGGGGACATATAGGCCGGCGTACCGCTCACGGTGCCGGCGGCTGTATGGCTGGTCGCGTGGGCAATACGCACCAGGCCAAAGTCGGTCAGGATGATCTCCACATCGTCGGCCAGTGGCTGGTCCGGCAGGATATCGCCGGTTTTCTTGAGCAGCATGATGTTACCGGGCTTGATATCGCGATGGATGACACCCTGTCCATGGGCATAGTCGAGTGCCGAGGTCAGTGTGGTTAAGAGGCGCGCCACTTCCTGGAAGGGGATGCGCTCCTTGCGTTCATGCAGGCTGCGCAGATATTTGGCGAGCGTCGGCCCCCTCAAATACTCCATTACAATATACGGATGCCCATCGATTGCATCAAAATCATAGATCTGCACGATGTTGGAATGCCGCAGCCCGGCGACGACCTTTGCCTCCCGGTGGAAGCGCTCCAGCAGATCCGGGTCTTCTTCGATATGGCTTTGCAGTAATTTAATGGCAACCGGGCGCTCGAGGGTCAGGTGCGTGCCTAAATAAACCTCTGCCATGCCCCCGCGCGCGAGTAACTTTTCTATCCGAACCCTGCCTATCGTTTTCCCAATCCAGTCCGTCATTCTCACTTTTCCGATGAATAAAGACCAAAAAAGACCAACTTGCTCTGCATTATATACACATAGAGGAGAGAATACAAGTGCAAATCGCAGTTCTTATCTCCGCCAATGCCGAATGGCAGGCCACCAAAGCCCTCTTTCCCGATTCCCAATTCACCGATACCCCCTACGGCGAATCATTTACACTGGCACTCAACCCGCCTGACACCAGCCACCTGATACTCTTCCACTCCGGCTGGGGCAAGATCTCCTCCGCGGCCGTGATGCAGTACGTGATCGACCACTATTCTCCGGAGCTGGTCATCAACCTGGGCACGTGCGGCGGCTTCGAGGGGATGGTGGAGCAGGGCGATGTGATCCTGGTGGAAAGGACGTTCGTTTACGATAT
>JBLMZU010000445.1:0-4723 GCA_050258995.1 Bacteroidota bacterium | reverse complement strand
CAGGTCAGCCTGGCAACAGCCCTCGAGTGGCACCTGGTCGTCTACGAAAACGACAAACTGGTGCCCAATAAATTATTGTTGAATTCCAATATCGATATCCCCCTCGACGCTGTCAACCCCGACCAGACGGAAGATTTCAAGCATCCCGTGGCCAGCGCGATTGCCACGTTCTTCTCTGAAAATATCCCGGGGCTGGATTATGCTCTCGTTATGGACTACCACGCAGATGGCTTTGGGTTTGGCGTCATTGCCCAGGCGCTGTGGGTGACCCAAAAACTGGAAGGCGGTTCGGAGCTCCTGGGCAGGGTCCTCGACGCCAAGCAGTCAGGCGATTACAGCTACTTCACCTTCGAAGACGGCACCGTGCCGACCAACTGGGGGCAGTTCCGTAAGGCCGTCATGGACGGCGAAAAGAAGAACAATCTCGGCATGATCCTGTCCAACAAGGATAAGGATCACCCGGGGGACAATGGGACAGGCAGCAATAACGGAAATAATGGCAACCATGGGAGTAATTCCAATGGCGGCAACAGCAACAATGCCGGGAGTCAGGGGACAAACGACAACAAGGACACCAAGACCAATAACGGGAATAAGAACAAGCCGTAGATGGGAACCAAAGAGGCTGGCCACGAGAGCCAGCCTCTTTTTTATTTAAACCATCGGATGCCCGCCCGGGGAGGGCCAGGTTCGGAAGAGCTATTTCAATTTATAGGAATAGGCATTGGTCTTGCGAAGCTCGAAACCCATGGATTGGTACAGGCGGTTCGCCGCTTCCCGCTGCGGATTGGAGGTTAACGATACGCCGCTCGCACCCGCTTCACGGGCCAGCTCGATCGCCCGGCGCACCAGCGCTTCCCCCACCCCTTTCCGGCGCATGTTCTCGTCGACAACCACATCCTCGATAATGGACCGGATCCCGGTCGGCACGCGGTAGACGTTCAGGCATAATGTACCGACGATCAGGCCGTCCTCACGTGCAACCAGCAGCGTACAGCCTTCCGAGCCGATCAAGGCCTCCAGCTCTTCAGCCGTCGGCGCTGCCTTATGGCTCCCAAGCAGGGGAACAAGCCGCTGCATGGCAGACACAAGCTCAGGGCTGGACCGGGTCACTCTCTCTATCAGCATACGGACTAGGCAGGGCGGGTCTCGCCGATCTTGGGGAAGACGCTCAGGAGTGTGTAATAGACGATGTAGAGGAGTGAGATCCACACCACCCACTTGGGGACATCCGGATACTGCAGGAGGCCCCAGCCACACAGGGCTAGGTAGAGAACAGAAAGCACCAGGGTCAATTTCCTCAGGCGGTTATTCCGGGTGGGATACACATACTTGATCGGCACAAATACGAGAACATCACAGATGACCACGATAAGTAGATTGATCCACGGGTTGAGCCCCACCAGGATCAGATAAAACACCAGGATATTCCAGACCGATGGAAACCCCTTGAAGAAGTAGGAGTGGTCGTCTGTCTTTGCATCCACCTGCGTGAACTGGTAGGCTGAGGTCAAGAGGATCGAGCAGGCTGCCGCGATCTCAAAACCAGCCGGCAGCAGGCCGGGCCACTTGACCATCAACAGCGCTGCGATCACAACATAATTGATGTAATCGATGATGTTGTCCATCAGGCCCCCATCCAGGCCTGTAGCATACTCCTTCACATGGAACCAGCGTGCGAGCATCCCATCGAAGCCATCCACGAACATGGCCACGATCTGCCAGACAAAGACCATTCTCCAGCTCTGTTCGAAAATGGCGAGGATGGTCAGGAAACCCCATACGGCTCCGGTGGCGGTAAATAGATGTACGCTCCAGGCAAGTACTTTTCGTATGGGTAGTGGTAATTGCTCAAACAAATTTCACCTCGATGTGCAAGACGATGTATGGTCCTGGAGGTATTATAACGCTTCAAAAGAAAGGCGCACCTTGCGGTGCGCCTACGTTCTCTATCAGATCTTTTTAAGGCCCACGGTGACCTTTTCACCGTCAAACGCATCTTCTGTTACGGACGCATCCTGCGGGGGGGCCGCAAATTCCAGGCGGGTCGCCAGGGTTTCCGATGTGATGTACTCCCGGTGCGCTTCGATCGCCGACCGCAGCCCTTCGGAGGCGACGACGAACAGCTCGATCCGATCGGCAACATCCAGATCGGCGCTCTTGCGCAGGTCCTGGACGCGCCGCACGAATTCACGGGCCAATCCCTCCCGGACGAGCTCGGAAGTCAAATCGGTGACCAGCGCTGCGACGTATGGACCGTCCTCCGCGACTGCAAAACCTGCCTTTGCCTGCGCCCGGACTTCCACTTCCTCCTGCAGGATGTCAAAGGCTTCCCCGTTCGCCACGACGTGCAGCGGTCTGCCCTCCAGCAGAGGCCGCGACGCCTCCTCACTGTTCATGGCCAGGATCGCCTTCTGGATGGCCGGGAATTTATTTCCATATTTCTGGCCCAGCTGCTTGGGCAGCGGCTTGACCGTATGCGACAGCGCTTCGGTGGATGCATTCAACAGGCGGACCTGTTTTACGTTCAGCTCATCCATGAACAGGTCGGCATAGTTCTCCACCGCCCAGCGCTCCTTGGAATTCCCAACCGAGAAGGCAGCTTCTGCCAGCGGCTGGCGGACCTTGCGGTTGGCCTTCTGCCGGGCTGAATGTCCCAGGGATACAAGGCGCATGACAAGCGCCATATCCCGGTTGAGTGACTCGTCGATCATCTCGGGCAGCACCTCCGGCCATTCGGCAAGATGGACCGATTCGGGCGCCGTCTCATCCACCGAGCGGACCAGGTTCTGATACATCTCCTCGGCCAGGAAGGGCATCGCAGGAGCGAGCAGTTTTGCGACCGTGACGAGGGCCGTATACAGCGTTGAATAGGCGGCCTGTTTATCGGAGTCCGATTCGGACTTCCAGAAGCGGCGGCGCGAGCGGCGCAGATACCAGGTGGACATCTTTTCCACGAAGACTTCGATCGGACGCGTCGCATTGGGCACGTCGTAACGCTCGTAGGCATCCGTCACATCCCGCACCAGCGCGTTTAATTCCGACAGCAGCCAGCGGTCGAGATCGCCGGTCGCGATCGGCATCGTGGTGACGTTGGGCTTGTCGAGATTGGCGTAGGTCACGAAGAAGGAGTAGACGTTCCAGAGTGTGAGCGTGAAGCTGCGGATCACCTCCCCCACCAGGTCGGAGGAGAAGCGGCGTTCGTTTCCCGGCGGGGTGGCCGTGTATAGATACCAGCGGAAGGCATCCGCGCCATGGGCGTTCAACACATCCCAGGGGGCGATGATGTTGCCACGGGATTTGGACATCTTCTGCCCTTCGCCATCCAGGATCAAGCCCAGGCTGATCACATTCTTGAAAGCCACCTCACCAAACAACAGTGTGCTGATGGCGTGCAGCGAATAGAACCAGCCGCGCGTCTGGTCGACCGCCTCACAGATGTAATCGGCCGGGAACTGCTCTTCGAACTTTTTCTTGTTCTCGAACGGATAGTGCCACTGCGCCACCGGCATGGAGCCCGAGTCGAACCAGACATCGATCAGGTCCGGGACGCGCGACATCCTGCCGCCACACTTGACACACTCCCAATGGACCTCATCCACGTAAGGACGGTGCAGGTCCAGGTCGCGCAGGTCGCGTCCCGATTTCTCGGAGAGCTCCTGGACCGAGCCCACACCCTCCCGATGCCTGCACTTCTCACACTCCCAGACCGGAAGCGGCGTGCCCCAGTAACGCTCACGGCTCAGGGCCCAGTCGATATTGTTGGATAGCCAGTTCCCGAAGCGGCCTTCCTTGGTGTGTTCGGGCACCCAGTTGATCGTATTGTTCAACTCGACCAGCTGATCCCGATGCGCGCTGGTGCGGATGTACCAGGAGTCTCGCGCATAATACAGCAGCGGCGTCTTGCAGCGCCAGCAGAACGGATAGGTGTGCGTATACGCTTCCGACTTATAGAGCAGGCCGCGGGCGTCCAGGTCCTTGATGATCATCGGGTCGGCGTCCTTGACGAAGACGCCGCGCCACGGGGTCACTTCGGGAATGAAGGTGCCATCCGGGGCCACGGTCATCAGGACGGGCAGGTCATACTTTTTTCCCGTTTCCATATCCTCCTGGCCGAAGGCTGGCGCGGTGTGGACCAGGCCCGTGCCGTCCTCGGTGGTGACATAGTCGCCCATCACCACATAAAAGGCAGGCTTGTCGGCAGGCAGGAAGGTATAGAGCGGGTGATATTTCACGCCGGCCAGTTTCTTTCCCTTGAGGGTTTCGAGGACTCTGACCTTCTCGTCGCCAAAGACCTTTTCCACCAGGGCCCTGGCAAGGATTAGTTTTTCGGTGGTGCCCTCGTTGTCACGCTCGACGATCACGTAATCGACATCCGGATGTGCGACGACGGCGACGTTGCCTGGCAGGGTCCAGGGCGTGGTCGTCCACACCAGCAGCGAAACATCCGGCTGATCGACCAGCGGCATGCGGACAAAAACCGAAGGGTCGGTCGCCTCATCATAGCCGAGCGCCACTTCATGGTCCGAAAGAGGCGTGCCGCAGCGCGGGCAGTACGGGACGACCTTGTAGCCCTTGTACAGCAGGTCCTTGTCCCAGAAATTTTTCAGGATCCACCAGACCGACTCGATGTAGTCGTTGGTGTAGGTCACGTATGCATCCTCCAGGTCGACCCAGAAGGCAATCCGGTCGGTCATGCGCTCCCAGTCCTGGATATAGGTGA
>JBLMZU010000444.1:0-7700 GCA_050258995.1 Bacteroidota bacterium | reverse complement strand
GTCAGTACCTTTTAGGCTAAAGGGCCCATACTCGGTAGGTCCACCCTGTACCGAGATACGGGCTATTTCACTGCTTGAAGTGTTATCGTTCACCTTTAGTTTGAAATAAGCCACCATGGGGGTATTTTTGATAAACGAGGTATCATCCACCCAAGCAAAAGACTCCCCATCACCCGGGTAGAGACGATATGCCGTTCCACCCCAGGCCGCAGGGTCGCTTATACGCTCGCCATTTCCCCACCATTTCGTGAAGGAGCCAGAAGTATCGTCCGCCATCCAGCCCAGGCTGAACTGCGCCTGCGGCAGGGCACCGCCATTCAAACCATAGAGGGTCACCTGCGATTGGGTTGTGGACATCTGGGCATCCCCCAGCTCGTTGAGAGGTACACTGGCGCCCTGGTAAATGGCGTCGCTGACTGTCAGACTGCGATTGAACTGGTCGCGTGTCTTTACATAAACGTAGCGCCAGCCCTCTCCTTCCGGCAGTGTCCAAAGCTTATTGGCAGTGTACGGTTCCCAGCCCGCACCACAAAAATAGGCATTGTTACTCACCATCATTTGGGATGCTGCACCCGAACCGGCAAAACCTCCCCCGCTCGAGCGATCGTAGATGTACAAATTCACATTTTGATTGGTAGTGGCTAGCGCTTCATTCTCTATGATGACCGGAGCATAGACGGCGTCGTTGCCAAAATCCTGGGTAACGTACCCTTTCCCATCGCTGGCACGGCGATAATAACCGAGCCCAATCTCGCGTGAGCCGGGATCAAGTAGATTAGCGCGGTGCCCTGGGCTGTTCATCCAGCCTTGAATCGCATCTTCAGGTGAAAGGTAACCGCAGAAGGCATTTTCGGCACCCGCTCCGCCCAGGTAGCCGAAGAACAGAGCGCGATCTCCGGGCCACCCACCCAGGGTATCCTGATGGCCGCAAAAACTATCACGATTTTCAGTTGAATCCCATGAGAACCAGCGCGCGGCGCGGGTCAGTTGTACATTCCACCGCAAAGGCGGGACACCGTTATCCCGCCGTGCCAGGTTACCCAGATACACTGTGCGTGCTTCATTGTAGAGAAGCGCGGGTGTTTGAACTGTCGGGTCATAACCACCATAGCCACCCTGGGCCCGGGCAATGCCAAGCAAACCCGGAATCAAACTCAACGCAATCAATAACCCCAATATTGTTATGCTCTTGCGTACCATGTGATCTCCTTTGTTTCCTGCCTGTCTCCATTGTAGCAATTCGAGAGCGGGGACACAACTAACGATTGTCATAAATCCGGACCACCACCATCTACAAAACGATCAAAACAGCATGAGCAGCCCTACACATGGACGGCTCATGCTGCGAGAATCTCAGAGATCAGGGTGCACAAAGAAGCAGCAGGGAGGGAACCCAGAATCCCTTGGAGGCATGCGAGGCGACCGTATCATTTTGCGTGCAAACCAGTGCTCCGCCGGCATCATATAAGGTGATATTGACACTTGCCATGTTGGACGGATCTATATTCTGAATGTAGAAGGCGGAGTTATATGTGCCGTCAAAGGCCTGCTTGAACAGCATCGGCATAAAGGCATTCGGACCGCCGCTCGTGAATCCGCTGTAGGTCAGTACTTCATTCCCGATATGGGGACGGCCCACGGCCACGACATTGTGATCCGATTCCACCCTCACACCTCCGGCCCAGTCGGCGCCCAGGCAGGAGATCGATGGCACCCAGTAGCCTTTGGATGCAAGAGGCGGGAGGGTGTCGCTCTGCGAGCAGGTCTCGTTGCCGCTGCTGTCGTAAAAGCGGATCGTTACATTTGCTGTGCTGGCTGCATCCACATTCTGAAGATAAAGGGCCGAATTATAGGATCCACCAAACGCTCCCTTGAACAGCATTGGAACATAAGCGCTCAACCCACCGGCAGCAAACCCATCATAGGCGGTCACCTGGCTGCCCACATGCGGGCGGCCCACAGTCACGATATTTGTGTTCGATTCCACCTTAGCGCCTCCCACCCAGCCGGAGGGCAGGCAGGAGATGGAGGGCGTCCAGTACCCCTTGGAGGCCAGCGGAGCGATCGTATCGGTTTGCGAACAGACCTCGCTGCCGCTGTCATCATAGAAACGGATCGTGACACTCGCCGTGGCACCAGGGTCGATGTTCTGGATGTAAAGCGCAGCGTTGTATGCGCCTCCAAAGGCTGCCTTGAACAACATGGGGATAAAAGCATTCAAGCTTCCCGCGGCAAAGCCATTGTAGGTCAGCACTTCATTCCCGATGTGCGGCCTTCCCACGGCTACGATGTCCCGGTCCGATTCGATCTTTACGCCGCCGGCCCAGCCCGCAGGCACACAGGTGATCGACGGCACCCAGTAGCCATGCGATGCCAGCGCTGGGATCGTGTCAATTTGAGAACAGGTCTCGTGGCCGCCGCTATCATAGAAGCGGATCGTCACATTCGCTGTGTTGGCCGGATCGACGTTCTGGATATAGAGAGCGGAGTTGTAACTGCCACCGAACGCAGCTTTGAACAGCATGGGCACATAGGCATTCGTGCTGCCCGCAGGCGCGCCATCATATGCCATGACCTGGCTGCCTATATGTGGTCGCGCCATCGTCACAACATCCCTGTTCGACTGGATCCTGATACTGCCCACCCAGGAGGCTATGAAGTCCTGGCTCGTCAGATTGGCAGACACGCTGGGATAGGGGCGGCTGGAGGGGATGAAGGTAAAGCCTGTCCGTGAAGGCGTCACGGTGCCGGACCAGCCGGAAGGCACCATAATGGAATAATTCCCGCTCGCGTCCGCGCTGACCGTTTTCGGGGTGCCATCCACATAGCTCAGTGTTGCGCCTGCCGCGCCTGCATTCCCGGAGATGCTGACCAGGGCCGAAGCGATCTTAAATACCCGGCCCCCGTCCAGGTCGGTCAGATAAAGCTCTCCCTGTTCATCCTCGCCGAACGAGGAAATGTTATAGGGAACCGAAGTGATCAGGCTGGAGGTCCAGGTATTGTTCGAATTCCTGACCAGGCCAAAGACCTTGCCGGAACAATAATCCCCGTAAAAATAGACACCCTGCAGGCTGGGAGACTGCGTGCCCCGGTAGACATAGCCGCCGCTGATGGAACAGCCGTAGGAGTCATTGGTCCTGTGATCGTATACAGTAACGGGTGGGACATATCCGTTCGGCGGGACACAATTGCTGGACGGGTTATAACAACGATTTCCCTCCAGGATGTGCCAGCCATAGTTCTGGCCCCCGGTGCTGGAGGCCGCCTGGAAATCGATCTCCTCCTCAATGTTCTGTCCCACATCGCCAATGTAGAGGTCACCGGTCAGACGGTCAAAGGAGATACGCCAGGGATTGCGCAATCCATAGGCCCAGATCTCCTGTTTTACATTCGGATCGCCGCTTCCATAAAAGGGATTGGTCGCCGGGATCACATACTTTTTGCCGGCCGGCGGCGGGGTATGCACGTCGATCCGCAGGATCTTTCCCAGCATCGTATTGAGGCTCTGGGCGTTGTTATCCGGATCGCCGCCGCTGCCGCCATCTCCCATGGATATGTATAAATATCCATCCGGCCCGAAGGCGAGCATGCTGCCGTTGTGGTTGTTATATTTTTTGGGAATGGAGAGCAGGACCGTTCCACTGGCCGGGTCGGCCAGGTTGGGATTGCCAGCGGATACATGGTACCGGGCGAGAGTGGTCGTATAGGGATACGTCGGATCGCCGGTGTTCGTTGTGTAGGCGATATAGAAAAATCCGTTGCTCACATAACCCGGATCAAAAGCCAGGCTCAACAGACCCTGTTCGCCGTTGACGCCGGTGAAGTCCTGGACCAATCCTGCAATATTGAGGAAAGGGGTCGAAAGCAGGCTTCCATTCGCAAAGATCCGGATCTGGCCCGACTGCTGGACGATGAACAGACGGTTCGAGCCATCGCCCGCATTCGTCACCAGGACCGGTTTGGTCAGGGAGGTGACGAGCGTAAATTTCAGTGCTGCAGGGATCGTCGCGGCGCTGTTGGAGGCTGCATACGCCGGGATGGACATCAGCGATGAGAGAAGGATGAACCCCAGCACAATATTCAATGGCTTAAAGACTTTTCTCATCTCAAGCATCACCTTTCTTCCTGCTGAGGACTCAACAGGAAATCCAACTTTACAACAGGAACAACACGCTGAGCCAATTCTTTTTTTCAGGGCCAGCATACAAAGGATGGCAGCCAGAATCCCCGGGAAGCAAGAGGCGCGATGGTGGTATTCTGCGAGCAGACCTCCACACCATCAGGATTATAAAAGTGGATGGTGACATTGGCTGTATTCAATGGATCGACGTTCTGGAGATAGATGGCAGAGTTGTACGTGCCGTCGAACGCCTCCTTGAACAGCATCGGCAGATAGGCATTTGAGCTCCCACCCGAAAATCCGTTATAGGTCAGCACCTCGTTTCCGATATGCGGGCGTCCCACCGCGGCGATGCTGCGGTCAGCTTCCACTTTGACGCCTCCCACCCAGCCCGCAGGCAGGCATGGGACCGCAGGCATCCAGTAACCTTTCGATGCCAGGGGCGCGATGACATCGCTCTGCGAGCACACCTCCCTGCCCGTACTGTCAAAGAAGCGGATGTTGACATTCGCACTACCGGCGGCATCCAGATTCTGAACGTAAAGGGCAGCGTTATAGGTGCCGTCGAATGAGCCTTTGAACAGCATCGGCACATAGGCGTTCAAGCTGCCCGAGGCAACGCCATCATAGGCCAGCACCTGGCTGCCGATGTACGGCCGTCCTACAACGGCAACATTGCGATCCGATTCCACTTTGGCGCCTCCCACCCAGCCTGCGGGAAGGCAGGAAATGGCAGGCGTCCAGTAACCGCGGGAGGCGAGCGGCGCGATCGTGTCGGTCAGCGAACAGGTCTCATTCCCCAGGTTGTCAAAGAAGCGGATGGTGACATTGGCCGAACTGGTCGGATCCACGTTTTGAACGTAAAGGGCGGCATTATAGGTGCCGCCAAACGATCCCTTGAAGAGCATCGGTGCATAAGCAGTCTGGCTGCCCGAGGCAAAGCCATTGTACGTGAACACCTCGCCGCCCACATGCGGACGTCCTACGGCCACGATGTTGCGATTCGACTCGACCTTCACACCACCCACCCAACCCACAGGCAGGCAGGAGATCGACGGCAACCAGTAACCCCTGGAGGTCAGCGACTGGATCGTATCGCTCTGTGAGCAGGTCTCATTCCCCTGGCTATCATAAAAGCGGATGGTAACGCTGGCGGTATTGGAGGCATCCACATTCTGGATATAAAGTGCGGAGTCATAGGTGCCATCAAACGCGTTCTTGAACAGCATCGGCACATAGGCATTCAAGCTGCCGGAGGAGAAGCCATCATAGGCCATGATCTGGCTGCCTACATGCGGTCTTGCCACGGTCACGAGATTCCGATCTGCAGTGATCCTGGCGCTGCCATACCAGGAGCGGCTCACATCGTACACCTCGCCCCAGATAAATTTCCCGTTCCCCACATCCGGTCCACCCAGGGAGTTGTTCGCCGCATCCACGATCGAGCCGTTATCCAGCACATCCAGGCGGATCGTTCCTGCTTTTGTGCCGGTGTTCACGCTCACCGTATAACTGGCCCCCGATCCCGAGACGCCAGCGATCGATGCACCGCTCAGGCCGGTCGTGGCCAGTGAAAAATCGCTTTTGTCCACGCCGGTAACAGGCTGGTTGAAATTTACCGTGAAGTTGACGACAGCCGCGCGGGTGGGATTTGGATCCGCGTGAGTGACACTGGAGACGAAGGGATAGTTGTACAGGACTGCCACCACGCCATCCAGCACGTCGCTGTCGATGTTGAGGGTCAGGCTCCCCCAGGTCTCATTATGATCGCCTTCGTATTGGCGTACCCGCTGGTGGTCCGACCAGGCTGTATTGGGGATGCAGCTTCCGAGATCCCACACGTCGGCGGTGGGATCATAGTAGCCGGATCCGGAACTGTGATACCAGCGGGCAGCCCAGATCAGATCGGGAACACTGGCGATGTTCAGGAAATCGCTCAAGCCCGTGTTGCACAGGGTGGAACCATACACGCCAGCCAGGTGGCCGCGGGCGCGCAGTTGCAAGACCCAGCCGTTCATAAAGGAATTAACGGCCGACCGGCAGGCCGTGTCATACCCGTAATACTCGATATCGTAATAGACCACCGAGCCCGTTTTGTCCGGGCCGGTCAATCCCAGGGACAGGAGCCGGTCCACGGCGAGGTCTGCTTCACTGACGCCCTGGTTGTAGGCGGTTGTGACGTCGCTGCTGATGCGTGAGGAGAATCCGCTACAGGGCGCCTGCGGTCCCACCCAGGTTGGGATGAATTTCCAGCCCAACTGCTGCAGCTGAAAGAGAAAGGAGGAGGTGAGGGCGCTGTTGCTGCAGCCGCGGCTCGAGCCGCCAATATACAGGTTGACCGCATCATACGGGCTGCCGCCGGACCAGGCCTGCATCTGGGGAAGTGTGGGGATCTCACATGTATCAAATCCCTGGCCAGTGAGCGCCCGGGTGTTTGCAGGCAGGGTGATGGACCCGGATGACGGACCGGCGCTCAAGCCGGATGCCTGGGATGGGGAAGATGGAGCTTCGACAGCAGGCAGGTCGAGCGCCCGCCAGGATGCGCCGCCGTCTGTCGTCTGCAGCAAACGGGTGGTGGATGTACAGGGGGCGGAGGGCTTTTTCGGGTCCGATGGAGAGGCGCCGGTGCAGCTGGTATCCACTGATTTGGCCCATCCCATGTCAAGGGAAAGCATATCCAGCCCGGTGATCGAGGCCGAGAGCCCATCCAGGTTCTGGAGCACATCGAGCTGACCGTTCTCCATGCGGACGATGGAGCGGGTCCCTGGCACAACAGCGAGAAAATCCTGGGCGTTGATCAGGGAGAGCGCGAGGATGCCGGGCGCGCCGTCCAGGCCGATTTTATCTTGGAGCGACCAGGCGCCGGAGCCGCGATCCAGGGAGTAGATTCGCAGGGCATTCTCCACTCCCTGGTCGTTCGCCACAAGCAGGCCCCGCCCGGAAGAAGCGAAAGGCGGATAAAGGATGGCCGCGGCATCCCCCGGCAGATCCGCAGGCCTGACATCCTTCCAGGTGGCGCCTCCATCCGCGGTCTCAAAGATCCGACCGCCGGCGTTCTCGCCGATCGCCCAGCCAAGTTGAGGGTCGCTGAAGTGGACCTTGTCCGCGGCCGGCAGCGGGAAGCGCTTCCAGCTGTTTCCACCATCCGAGGTGGTGAACAATGTGCCGTTGCTGAAGTTGGAGCCGCTGCCCTGCCGGACGGAGATCCAGCCGGTCTGTGAGTCGAACCAATCCATCTGGGCCTTTTCGGCATACGAGGCGATCTCGCCCGGCGCGAAAAGGGACAGGGAGTTCTGTGTCCATGTGCTGCCCCGGTCCTGGGTGTAGGCAAGCTGAAAGCTCGAGCTGCCGTCGGGATTGGTCAGCATCCACAACATCCGGCCGGTGCTTCCATTGAGGAAGCTGACATCCTGCACCTGGGCGCCAGCCGGGATCGATGGTCCAATCTCCTGCCAGGTCTGGCCAGAGTTGGAGGTCATGAACAAATGCCCGCCGAGCAGCACCCAGCCCGACGTGGTCGTGAGAAGATCGAATTTATCCAGGGCCGCCTGGTTTGAAACCTGGGCCTGGACATGGGGGG
>JBLMZU010000443.1:0-3564 GCA_050258995.1 Bacteroidota bacterium | reverse complement strand
GGGGATCATCCTGACCGAGGCGGAGATCGCGGCCCGGGATAATACTCCGAAACAGCATTTCGATCCGCTGCTGACCTGCGAACGAAAAACCTTTGGTCGTCCTGAATTGCAGGCATTAAGTGCGGGCGACCTGCTGACCTGTTTTGGTCCTCAATACATGCAGGCCGGGCGCAATCGATCACTGCGCCTGCCCGCTGGGGATATGCTGATGATCGATCGCATGACCGAGATCCAGCCCAACGGCGGACCCTGGGGACTCGGCTCCGTTGTCGCCGAGCACGACCTTGCGCCGGACAACTGGTATTTCCCCTGCCATTTCAAGGATGATGAAGTCATGGCCGGCTCGCTGATGGCCGACGGCTGTGTACAGCTCATGCAGTTCTATTTGATGTATCTGGGCTTTCAAACGGAGACGATCGATGCGCGCTTCCAACCGATCCCCGACCTGCCGCAGGTCGTACGCTGCCGTGGACAGGTCACGCCCACGCACGGACGGCTGATCTATCGCATGGAGATCACCGAGATCGGGCTTTCTCCCCGCCCGTATGCCAAGGCCAACGTCGACATTATTCTCAACGGAAAGGTCATCGTCAATTTCAAGGACCTTGGCCTGCAGCTGGTGGAAAAAGATCCACCCGCGCCGGTAACCCCAAAGAAGCCTGCGCTCTTTGACGAGCGACACATCACAGAATTTGCGCTTGGCTCATTGGCCGCCTGTTTCGGCCCTGAATATGCGACCTATGACACACGCCGCGCTCCGCGCACGCCCAACGGGGATCTGCAGCTGATCAGCCGCGTGCTCAGCGTGGACGGCACCCGAGGGCAGGTCGTTGCCGGTTCCAGCCTTGTCACTGAGTACGACGTGCCGGAGCATCCCTGGTACTGTGAGCAAAATGCCTTTCCCACGGTACCCTATTCCATCCTGATGGAAATTGGCCTGCAGCCCTGCGGATTTTTATCCGCTCATCTCGGCTCGACGCTGCCCTACCCGGATGAGAATTTTTATTTCCGCAACCTGGATGGAAACGGGAAATATCTACGCGATGTTGACCTGCGCGGGCAGACCATCACCAACCGCGTGCGGCTGCTTTCCTCTACCGCCATCCAGGGAATTATCATTCAGAAATTTTCATATGAGCTCTCCTGCGGCGATCAGCCCTTTTATGCCGGGCAGGCCGCCTTTGGCTATTTCCAACCGGAAGCGCTGGTTGACCAGGTTGGGCTGGACCGCGGCAACAGTCCCGCGCCGCTCGCCCGGACACTCTCCGGACTAACCCGCCTCGATTTGCGGCTTCCCGACCTCTTCCGCTCACCCAATGATCAACCTCATTACCGGCTCTCAGGCGGCCAGCTCCACCTGCTGGATGAACTCCAGGTCGCTTCGGGTGGAAAATTCGGGCAGGGCTACGCATACGGTCATAAAGTCATCAATCCGCGCGACTGGTTCTTCAAGGCGCACTTCCACCAGGATCCGGTCATGCCGGGCTCGCTGGGCGTGGAGGCGATGATGCAGGCCCTGCAAGCCTACGCCCTGCAAACCGGCCTCGGACGCGAATTTCGTTCTCCACACTTTGCCCATGCCCTGGAGCACAACACGGTGTGGAAATATCGCGGCCAGATCGTGCCCGACAATCAGGACATGTCGCTGGAATTGCATATCGCCAAAACCGAGACCCTGCCCGACCGCATCAACCTGCACGCCGAGGCGAGTCTCTGGAAGGAAAACCTCCGGATCTATGAAGTCAATTCGCTGGCGTTGAGCGTGGTGGAAACCGCGTAACCCTTGGAAACACGACAGGCCAATGATGCTAAATACTCCTTTACCAATTGAAATCCCCACAAAAGATCGCCCCCGCTGTGCTGAATGGCAGGGTGCATCGAGCACAGTTGCTTTCGATGAGGCTGGCTGGCGCGCACATTTACGAGCACTCGATCAAACCTGTTATGTCGTCAGCGATGGCGAACGTCTGGGAATAACACACGAGCCTTCCTCAAACATCAGCAGCGATTCGTACGTTCTGCTGGCATCTGTCGCTCCAATGGGCCCGGCTCAGTTTGGGAATGCCAACTTCCGTGCTCAATACGGGCTTAAGTACGCCTACACCGCTGGTGCGATGGCAAATGGCATTGCTTCGGCGGAGCTGGTCATTGCCCTTGGACAGGCACAGTTATTGGGATCGTTTGGCGCGGCGGGATTGACTTCCAAATATATCGAAGCCGCGATCGAGCGCATCCAATCGGCGCTGCCGAACGGACCGTACATGTTCAATTTAATTCACAGCCCCAGTGAAGAGGCCCTGGAACGCAACGCGGTGGAACTCTATCTGAAACACGGGATCTCGACAGTGGAAGCCTCCGCGTTTCTGGCACTGACACCGCACATTGTTCGCTATCGCGCCAGCGGTCTGCATCTCAATACGCAGGGAGCCATCGAAATACGGAACAGGGTCATCGCCAAGATATCGCGTCGCGAAGTTGCTGCGCTTTTCCTGGAGCCGGCCCCTGCCAGTCTCTTACAGCCACTTGTGGCGCAGGGACTGATCACCGAGCAGCAGTCGCAGATGGCCCAGCGCGTCCCGATGTGCGATGCGCTGACCGTTGAGGCGGATTCGGGCGGGCATACAGATAACCGTCCGCTGGTCTGCCTGCTGCCCTCCATCCTGGAGCTGCGCGATGAGATACGGGCCAGACATGGCTACGAACAGGTCGTTTATGTCGGCGGCGGAGGCGGCGTTGGAACGCCCGCAGCGGCCCTGGGAACCTTCATGCTCGGCGCGGATTACGTGGTGACCGGCTCGGTGAACCAGTCCTGTGTCGAGGCAGGCGCCAGTGTCCACACAAAGACCATTCTGGCGCAGGCAGGACAGGCCGATGTGATGATGGCGCCATCGGCCGATATGTTCGAGATGGGAGTCAAGGTCCAGGTGCTCAAGAGAGGCACCATGTTCCCCGTGCGCGCCCAAAAGTTATACGAGTTATATAAAGCATACGATTCACTGGAAACGATCCCCGCCGCGGAGCGAGCCAAACTGGAATCACAGGTCTTCCGCAAACCACTGGAAACGATCTGGCAGGAGACGGAAGCCTTCTTCCGGGAGCGCGATCCGGAGCAACTGGAACGTGCAAACCAAAATCCGAAGCGTAAAATGGCACTCGTCTTCCGCTGGTACCTGGGACTGTCGTCACGCTGGTCCAACAGCGGCGAAGCCGGTCGTGAGATGGATTATCAGATCTGGTGCGGTCCGGCCATGGGCGCATTCAACGAGTGGACCCAGGATACCTATCTGTCAAAGCCCGAGAACCGCCGCGCGCCCGAAGTCGCAGAGCACCTGATGCAGGGTGCAGCCTATCTGTACCGTCTCCAGCAATTGCGCGCCCAGGGTGTGACTCTGCCCGCCAGCCTGGCAGCGTACAAACCGAAACCGATCGAATAACAAACAGATGACGCTTTCCGATCCCTTGTGGACCGTCCCATCTGTTCATCCATCATTATCCGGTGACGAAGTTCATGTCTGGCGCGCTGCACTCGATCGGCCCGCAGCAGACTACGTCATGTTGCTCTCC
>JBLMZU010000442.1:0-4215 GCA_050258995.1 Bacteroidota bacterium | reverse complement strand
GTCGTCAAGGAATTACTTAAGAAGGATGTCCTCGTGGTGCAGACCGGATGCGGCGCGATCGCAGCCGGCAAGCTGGGCCTCATGCTCGGAGAAGCGGGCCTGACGGAAGTCGGAGCGGGTCTGCGGGAAGTCTGCGAGACCATCGGCATCCCGCCCGTGCTCCACATGGGATCGTGCGTGGACAACACCCGCATCCTGACAGTACTGACCCAGATGGTGGAGACCGGCGGCCTGGGCGACGATATCGACCAGATCCCTGCAGTTGGCCTTGCACCCGAATGGATGAGCGAAAAGGCACTGGCGATCGCTGTGTACTGCGTCGCTTCCGGCGCGTACGTGATCTTCGGCGGCGCCTCTCCGGTCAGCGGCATGCCGGACCGGATCAACGACAGCGACGCGGTGCTCAAATACATCAGCGAGGGCTGGGAGAAGATCTACGGTGGCAAGCTGGAGTTCATCCCAGACCCGCAGCAGATGATCGATGCCACGCTGTCTCACATCGATAAGAAACGGGCTGCGCTCGGCCTGCCCGAATGGGACCCTGACCGGTTCGGACGCTCTGGCGATGCTAAGATGCTGGAGCTGGAAAAACTGCCGTTCGAACAGCGACGCGAAGCAATTTACGGCGTGGCCGCGGACTAGGAGGTAAACATGTCAAAATACATTGCTACTCGTGCGATGCGCGGTGCCAACTCGCTGGTGACCGAGGCCGAATTAATGCTCAACCGGGCGGTTCATGAGAAGGGCGAAAATACCCCGGTCTCCTTCCCGAACACTGCTTATTACCTGCCTACCATTCTTGGCCTGACCGGCAAGGCGGTCGAGAAGCTGGGTGAGCTCAAGCCGATCTTGAAATATGCACGTGACCTGCTCCATCCCATCCCGGCGTTCTCAAAATGGACGCCCTACCTGGGTGAGACTCTCGACTCAGGCGTAGCCACACTGCTGGCCGCCGAGGCCATCGAAGCGATCCGCTTCACCTACGGTCTCCAGCCGGAGCCCATGCCTAGTTTCAAGCTGGCCGGTGGTACTTCCTTCACCAGCCCGGACGCTAGTGCAGGTGATGGTCCGAGTATGGACGGACATCTAAACGGACCCATCGACGATATCCAGCTGCGCACATGGGGCATCCAGCTTGTGGATGGTCGTATGCCCGGTTTTGCCGCCATCGTTGGCTGTGCAAAATCCAATGAAGTCGCGGTTAAGATTGTGCGTGAATTGCAGCGCCGTAACATCCTGACCTTCCTTTCCGGCAACGTCAATGGACGCAGCATCATCCACCAGTTGATGGAGGAAGGCGTAGAACTGGGTTATGACACATACACGGTTCCTTTTGGCACCGATACGATCTCAGCCATCTACGCGCTCGGCTTTGCCACCCGTTCTGCGTTGACCTTTGGTGGAATGAAGGCGGGCATGTCGCGTGAGATCCTGCTCTACAACAAGGAGCGTGTGTTCGCCTTTGTGCTCGCCCTCGGCGAAGTGGACGACCTCAAATATGCAGCCGCGGCCGGGGCGATCAACTTTGGCTTCCCGGTCATCGCCGATACGGTTATCCCGGAAATTCTGCCCACCGGCGTCACAACTTATGAGCACGTGGTCTCCATGCCCTTCAACCAGATCGACGGGAAAGATGATCTGGAGCGCGCCGAGCGCTTGGTGCAGAAATGCATCGAAGTGCGCGGTGTCAAGGTAAAGGTCTCGAATGTAGATGTACCTGTTCCTTACGGCTCAGCCTTCGAAGGGGAAGTGGTCCGCAAGGCCGACCTGCGGGTGGAATTCGGCGGCAAGCATTCTCGTGCTTATGAATTCCTGCAGATGGCCAAGCTGGACGAAGTCACCGATGGCAAGATCGAAGTGATCGGGCCGGACTTTTCCAACATTCCTGCTCAGGGTTCCATGGACCTGGGTCTCGTCATCAAAGTGGCGGGACGACAGATGCAGCAGGACTTCGAGCCGGTGCTCGAGCGGCAGATCCATTATTTCGTGAACGGTGCCAGCGGCATACAACACGTGGGCCAGCGTGATATTGCCTGGATCCGCATCTCGAACGCTGCAGCCGACAAAGGCTTCAACCTGGAATCATTCGGCAAGATCCTGCATGCCCGCTTCCATGAGGACTTCGGCGCGATCGTGGACAAGGTCCAGGTCACGGTGATCACCGACCCGGCAAAGCATGCCGAATGGCTGGAGAAAGCGCGGGTGGCCTATGACTTCCGCAACAATCGCCTCGCCGACCTGACCGATAACAAAGTGGAGGAATTCTATTCCTGCACACTGTGCCAATCCTTTGCCCCCAACCATGTCTGCGTGGTCTCTCCGGAGCGACTCGGTCTGTGCGGTGCCTACAACTGGCTGGACTGCAAAGCTTCCTACAGCATCAATCCCACCGGCCCCAACCAGCCGATCAAGCTCGGCCGGCAGCTCGATGACCGGAAGGGTTATTGGGAGGGAACGAACGAGTACGCGGCCGTCGGCTCGCATGGCGTGGTCAATGAAGTCTCGATGTACTCCATCATGGAAAACCCGATGACGGCCTGTGGCTGTTTCGAATGCATTGTCATGCTCATCCCGGAAGCCAACGGCGTGATGGTGGTTTCCCGTGAAGATACTTCCATGACCCCGGCCGGCATGACCTTCTCCACGCTGGCAGGCATCGCCGGCGGCGGCATGCAAACCCCGGGTGTGATGGGCGTCGGCAAGTTCTATCTGATCAGCCCCAAGTTCATCTCGGCGGATGGCGGTTTCAAGCGCGTGGTCTGGATGTCGTCCGTATTGAAGCAAACCATGTCTGACGAGTTCAAGGCCGTGTGCGAGCGCGAAGGTGATCCCGACCTGCTCGACCGCATTGCCGATGAGCGCAACGTTACCAACGTGGACGACCTGCTCGCCTGGCTGGAAGCTCACAATCATCCTGCCATGGCCATGGAGCCAATGTTCTAGTATTCGCATGTTGGAAGGTTGAAAGTTGCAGATTGATGGGCAGCCAACCTTCCAACTTTCAACCTTAAACATGAACCCAAACCTTGTCCGTGACCTGATGACCGTTGGCGTGCCCACCTGTAAATGGGACGCGCCGATCGTCGATATTGCTCGCTTTCTCGTGGAGAAAAATGTCGAAGCGATGTGTGTGCTCGATGAGGAAGGCCACGGCATTGGCGTGGTCGGCGAGCAGGAGCTGGTCTCAGCGTATGGGCGAGAAAACCTGGACGAGCTTAAAGCCGAAGACATCATGAGCGAAGGCGTACCTGAGCTGCAGGCAGATCTTCCCCTTACGGTTGCAGCTCAGATGATGAAAGACAGGGGGATCCGGATCGCCTATATGATGCATAACTCCGCAGGAATCATCTATCCTGCGGCTTTTATTTCCTACCGACATATCCTCCGTCACATGGCGGCCCGGGATGAAAGTGAGCTCAAGGACCTGGGACTCGCCGCGGAGCGAAAATCGCCGATTGAGCAGTTTATCGCCAGAAGAGATGAAGCAAGAAGAAAAGCTGGATTAATGTAAACACGTAAACAGGTTGACAAGTAAACAAGAAAACCTGGAACCTGACACTTGACACCTGAAACACAAGGAGACACACATGCCAGTCGATATTCCAAAAGACAAATGGCCAGGAAGCATCAAGACCATTACCATCGGCGCGACCGCTGCAGACGGTGGGACGCGCAGTCGCTCAGTCACCCTGGGTGGACAGACCACCATGCCCTACCTGCAGTTCGAAGCGCCAACACTGAACAAACCCGTCATTGCCATCGAGCTCAAATCGCGCCCGCCGGAGGACTGGTCTTCCCTGCTGGTCGAAGCCTGGGGAGACGCGCTAAAGGATCCTGCTGAATGGGCGAAGAAAGCCGAAGAAGCAGGCGCCGACCTGCTCGTCCTGACCCTGACCGTGGAAGACAGCGTGGGCGACGCCGTGAAAGCTGTCAAATCCGTTCTGGCCGCCAGTGGACTTCCATTGCTCGTCTGGGGTCCAGGGCAGGCCGAAAAGGATAACGAGCTGCTGGTCCCGGTTGCGGAAGCCGCCAAGGGTGAGAAGCTCGTGCTGGGTATCTGCGAGGACAAAAACTATCGCACGATC
Organism: Bacteroidota bacterium; assembly: GCA_050258995.1. Lineage (GTDB taxonomy): Bacteria > Chloroflexota > Anaerolineae > Anaerolineales > Villigracilaceae > Defluviilinea. The sequence goes on along the minus strand of JBLMZU010000442.1, from coordinate 130 downwards.
GTCGCCACAGCCATGGCCAACGGCCACCTGGTGCAGTCCCGTGCGCCCATGGATGTGAACCTCTCGAAGCAGCTCAACATCCTGATCAGCGACATGGGCATGCCGAAGGACCGCATCCTGATGGACCCGA
>JBLMZU010000441.1:0-11428 GCA_050258995.1 Bacteroidota bacterium | reverse complement strand
ATCCCAGGCTTCGCGTTCCTGTAGGTCGGCGCTGGGATAAACGTTGATCAGAGAAGGAACTTCAATTGGATCCTGCCGCGGCACCTGGACGCGGAATACCAGGCCGGGTCCACCGGTGGTCTTGTAGGCGTGGTAGACCACTTCCATTTTGTCTTCAGGGAAGTAATCGACAGCCGTGACAGCAGTCAACAGGTCGTAGCCCAGCTCATCGCGGACGGCAGTGGCGACTTCCACCAAGCTGTCTTTTTCCACGACAAAACCGGAAAAGCCGGCGCGCGTTCCAGCGGTGACCACACCCGGGAAACGGGCGGTCAGATCGGTCGTCTGGGGAGGGAGGGTGACGGTCATCTTGTTATCCTTCCTTCGCGGCGGCCGCTGCTGCAGCGGCTTTGATTTCCTGGTTGCGGCGCGGGTCGATCAGGTCCGGCCCAAGGATCGGGACGGGCACTTCCACCGAGTCGGGTCCCTTGCGGTACCAGCGAACCTTCTTGAGCGATTCGTGATCGATCTTTTCCTGCAGCTTGATCATGCCGGCGATCAAGGCCTGCGGGGTGGGTGGGCACCCGGGGATGTAGACGTCGACGGGCAGGAACTTGTCGATGCCGGCGACGACGTTGTAGCCCTCCTTGAAGGGCCCCCCGCCCGATGCACAGGCGCCCATGGCCACAACATATTTCGGCTCGGGCATCTGGTTGTACAGGCGCACAATGGCAGGGATCATTTTCTTGGTGACCGTGCCGGAGACGAGCATCATGTCGGCCTGGCGCGGGGTGGGACGCATGACCTCCATGCCGAAGCGGGCCATGTCATAGCGGGAGGCCTGGGCGGCGATCATCTCGATCGCACAGCAGGCCAGCCCGAACATGAGCGGCCACACCGACGAGCGCCGTCCCCAGTTATAAAGGCGGTCGAGCGTCGTAATGGCGACGGCATTCTGGATATCCTCCGGAATGTCGTATTGGGGCAAATTCAGCTTTTCATTGTCCATGGATGTACTCCTCATACCATTCCTGGTAGATTGCATATAGGATGTCGTCGTTGGCTAGTAACGGGTCATCCTCGAATTCCGATAATCCGATCGTCCAGTCGTAAATCTGCTGCAGCGTCACATCCTCGATATTGACTTCCGGATGCTGCCTGCGCAATTCCAACGCGATCGCGTAGGAGGCTTCCCAGGTCAGGGTCATCGTGACTCAAGCCTGCATTCCCTGAAATACAGAAATAGCGGCAGGGCGAAGGAGAGTCCAACAAGCAGGGTGGCCAGCAGATAAATCCATGAGTTCTTCATTTCCAGTTTTCTGGCTTCCGTGAACATGAAGAACCAGAAAACGATCACAGAGACCAGCAAATCCATGGCAATACCGCTTAGGATTTTACTGGCCGAAAACATCTGAAGAAGCACACCCAGGTCAAATGCCCGGACCCGAAGAAAAAAATAGTAAGGTGCGATAAAACCGATGATCGCCAAAATCAGGTAAACAGTTTTCCTGTTCATTGTTCAAAATCCCATTGATCGATCCAGGGTTCGTTTTTAAGAAGATTTGAAGTGCGAAACATCACAAACCTGGTGGATTATAGCACCTGGAGTATCAAAGTCAATGAATTATGTAAAAATATTTATACATAATTAAGAAATATGAGTATAATCACCCTAATTCACATGACATAAATTGTCCATATACCGGAGAATGGACCTTCATGGTTACTGCCCGTCAAAAAATTCTGACCCATTTCACCAAAACACGGACCGCCTCGGCTCGCGAGATTTCGCGCAGCCTGAAAATGTCCCCGGCCACGGTGCGGCATCATCTCCGGGTGCTGACGGCAGATGGAAGGCTGGAGATCTCCTTCGTCCGCGGCCGGGAGGGACGCGGGCGGCCCGAAAAGGTCTATTCCTTGCCGCGCTCAGCACTGGGGGACAACCTGGCGGTTTTGGGAGACGCGATCCTGGTGGAAGCTGGCATGGCTGTTCAGATGGATGCACTGGCAAAACGCCTGGCCGGCGACTCCAGCTTTAAAGACCAGCCGATCGCCAGGCGGCTCAATTCCAGTATCGAAATGTTGAACAAGATGAATTATCACGCCCGCTGGGAAGCCGGTCCCCAGGGACCGCGGCTGATCTTCGGGCATTGTCCCTACGCCGCGCTGATTGGGAAACATCCAGAGCTTTGTCAGATGGATGAGGCTTTGCTCGAACAGCTCATGGGGGATTCAGTTGCGCAGATGTTCAAGATCGGAAAAGAGGGAAGCTCGTTGTGCGTGTTTGCATTGGGGAGATAAAGGACGCTGTTTTTTCAGAAACAGTGAATTAACTGTCGAATCCCAACCCCAGCCAGTTCATGGCCTTCAGCCATAGATTCTCGCTCCCCTGGTTGCCATCCGCCCGGGCTATGGACCAGCGCGTGATATTGATGCCGATCGAGCGGAAAGGCTCAGGTGGGAAAGGGGTTGGCCTGGTGCGCACCATTTCCAGATTCGTACGCCCGGTCTGCTTTTGGTCCAGAATATCCAGCAGGACGCGTGCTCCGAAGCGGGAAGCGCCCACCCCGAGACCTGTATATCCCATTGCGTAGGCCGTCTTCCCATGCTGGACCGTCCCCCAGAATGGACTGTACCTCGAGCACGTGTCGATGGCGCCGCCCCAGGCGTGGGTGAAGCGCAGCCCTTCCAACTGGGGAAACGCCTGGAAGAAATGACTGGCCAGCCGGGCGAAGCAAGCAGAGTCCTTTTCCAGGTGCGGCCCGAACCCATTGTTCCAGTGATAGACCGCGTCATAGCCACCCCACAGGATCCGGCCGTCGGCGGTGGTGCGAGTGTAATGGAACAGTCTGCTGGCGTCTCCAATCCCGTGCCGCCCCTGCCAGCCGACTGCCTCATGCTGTGCAGGCGATAGAGGCTCGGTGACCAGGGCGTAATCGTAGACCGGGACGACATAATGCGACAGCCGCTTGAGCAGCTGCGGATAGGCATTCGTCGCCAGCGCCACACGCGCAGCCTGGGTCTTTCCCTGTGGCGTAAATGCCACCACACAGTGCTTCTCCTCCTCCAGCTTTGTAACAGGAGAATGCTCGAAGATCTCCACACCGAGATCCAGGCACGCCTTCCGCAATCCCCAGGCGAGCTGCGCCGGGTTGACCAGGGCCGTGCAGCGCGGAAAGTTTAACCCACCGATGAACAGCGGCGATCTGACGATTTTCTGCAGCTGCTCCCAGTCATAATATTCGAAGTCTATATTGAAACGTCTGGCGGTCTCGATCTGCTTCTTCAGCTCCTCCAATTGATAAGGCTCGGATGCCACGCTGACCTCCCCGGTGCGCAGATAATCGCATTCGATGTTCTGCCGCCGGATCGTCTCCTCGATCTCATCCAGGTTTTTCATCCCCATGCTCAGCAGGGTGGCAAATTCCTCCGGCCAGCGCGCCAGGCCATTGTCGATCCCATGGGTGATGGATTGGTCCAGAAAGCCCCCATTTCGACCGCTGGCGCCACTGGCGATTTCCTGTGCCTCGAGAAGGAGGACCTCCCGGGCCGGGTTTTCCTCCTTTGCCAGGAGCGCGGTCCATAAACCGGTGAACCCGCCGCCGATGACCAGCAGATCCGCGGCTTGCCTGCCGGCCAGCGCCGGCCGAGGCTGGGGACATCGAGGGTCGTCGAGCCAAAACGGTGTATGGCTGACGTACGCGATCGATTTGAGGGCTGTTGTGCTGGGCGTATTGGTGTATGCCATATTGCGATTGTACCTGCACGCTCGGTTTTCGTCATTTGCAGCATAAGCGGCCTGCCGGGTAACAGGCATGGAACACGTCACCATGCAACGAACCCATGCAGCCTGCGTATTAAGCAATAAGAAATAACAAGGATAGGAGATTTATAAAATGACTACTCAAAAGAGACCCGCTTTGCGTCGTTCGCGCACGGACCGTATCGTAGCAGGTGTTTGTGGCGGCCTGGGAGAATTTTTCGGTATCAGCCCCTGGTGGTTTCGCATTGGGATCCTGCTCTCACTTGCCCCCGGCGGAGTGCCAGGCCTGTTGATCTATTTCCTGCTGTGGCTCATGATTCCGAAAGAATAACAGGATGCAGATATCAGAAAGCCGCGCTGGCATGCGCGGCTTTTTTTATTAAGGATGTTGTTTCATGGTGGCTATGAGCCCGGCGTATATTCCTTTAGTTCCACTTCGATGTTGGCAGCCTTCAGGAACATCATGGCGTTTTCATCGGTCCGATAGGCAACGCTGTAAACGATGCGGGTGATGCCGGCGTTGATCAATGCCTTGGTGCAATTGATGCAGGGCAGGTGGGTTACATAACAGGTGGCACCCTTGGTCGAAATCCCGTGCAGCGCCGCCTGGATGATGGCATTTGTCTCGGCATGGATGGTGCGGACACAGTGTCCGTCCACCATAAGGTGCCCGATCTCATCGCAATGATCCTGCCCGGCCGGAGAGCCGTTGAATCCGGTCGTCAGGATGCGTTTGTCCAGGACAAGCACGCAGCCGACAAAGGCCCGGTCACAGGTGCTCCGCTCGGAGACCGCGTAGGCAATCTTCAGGAAATAGGAATCCCAGTCTGGACGCATGGCGTTTTCCTCGAAGTAAGACTCGAATGTCTACGGGGTTGGTGTCTCGGATGCCAGGAGTGCCGGCTGGGTCGCCGGGACCACGGTCAGCCCGAGCAGCCGGGCGAGCTCGAGCGTGTACTGGTCATGCTGATCGCGTGCCAGGCCGATACCCTGCTCGAGCGTCTGCCGGCTGGTGCCGCCCATGAATGCGACCAGGGTGTTGATCACCGTGTTCATGTGATCGACCTCATACTTCTTTAGATTGGCCAGGCAGCCGGGGATTTCTTCATCCTCCGCCTGACGACGGATTCTCTGCAGGTCGGAAATGGAATCTTTGAGCTGCTCGCGCGGCAGATTGGATGCCAGCAGGGATGCATCGTCGAACTCGCGCATGTGACTGTGGACTTTTTGCACGACCGGTTCGATCTCCTTTGTCGAGCAGGGATCGGTGGTGGGGGAGGGGACCGATGGAGTCTGCGTGGAGGTGGGAGGATTGGAGACCATGGCACTCCCGGTAGAGGACGGTTCTGCGGTAATGGCGACCGGAACGGTAGGCAGTGCACTGCCACAGCCGGCCAGCAGAATTGTCAAAAGCAGAATGAAAACCAGTTCTTTTTTCATGAACAAATCCCTTAATGAAATTGAGGAACGGGAAATTCCCGCTCCTCAATTGTAGCAAACATGATGGACAACTGGCCGGGAAACCCGGGTGACAAAGTCCCGTCGGGCTGCCGCTTGACCTGGACTAGAAGCCGTTCATCGCCAGATACTGCGCTTCGGGAACGACCGCAAAGATCAACAGTCCGGCATCCGTATCCATGTAGGCATACTGCCCAAAGAAGAGACCGTAGGCGCTGGCGCTGCCTGTCCTGGTGCTCGCCAGGTATGAGTTCAGCGTGACCGTTGCGTAGCTGCTTCCTCCCGAGACTGACTTCCCGGAAACATTTACGATGGAGCTTGCACCACTGATGACAGGAGCAGTCGTCGCCTGGGTACCACCGCTCGCAGGAGGAACGGGGACCGTAATCGGGAGGGCCGGGGCACAGGTGACGGGCGTCTGCGGGTTCATATCGCCGAGGGTATTATTGCCAAAGGTCGGCGCGATCGACATATCCAGGGCGGAGGTGCCAAGGTTCAGTCCATAGCCACCGTTACCAGTAAAGGTCCCACCGACGATGTGGGCGCAGGCGGCCTGGATCGAAACGCCATCGCCGCCATTGCCGGTTGCCGTCACGGCTTCCATGAAGACATCTCCGGTCGCCTGGAGGTTCGCACCGTATGTCTGGTTATTGTTCAGGGTGACGTTATCGAGGAAGATGCTGCCGCCGCTGGTCACTTCCAGGCCGCGTCCCAGGGGTGTGGGGGAGGCGGAAGTCTGCTTGCTGAAGTCACTGGCCGAGACGGTGACGTCGGCACTGGCGTTCAACTGGGCGCCGGCGACGGTGTTATTGGAAGCCGTGACCATGTTGATGAAAATATTCTGGGCGTTGGTAACCTGCAGGCCGATGCCGTCGTATTGGTTCGCTCCATTGACCACGGTCACGCCGTTGTTGTTCGAGAACGTGCTGGTATTGACCGAGACATCTCCGGTCGCATCGATCGTTGCGCCGAGCAGACGGTTGTTATCGGCATGCGAATTCTGGATCGAAACGTTTCCACCGCTTTTGACAAGCAGGCCCGTGTCGTCGATGAAGCCCGGGGAGGCGGTGGTGTTGGCGTTGAAGCTGCTGTTGGCGATGTTGACATCGCTGCCGGCAGTCAGGGAGGCGCCCCACAGGAAGTTGTCATTGGCGGTCACCGTATCGAGATCGATGATGCCGGGTGTGACGACCTGCAGGCCATAGCCATGGAACGTGCCGTTGATACTCTTAGTGCCGGAAAAGTCGCTTTGGACGATCGTTACCCGGTCACCTGCATTGATGTTGGCGCCCACCCAGCGGTTGCCGGTCGCCAGGACGTTGAACAGAGAGACCGAAGCTGCGCTGGTAACATCCAGGCCATCGATCTGGGATCTGCCATGCAGGACTGTCGCCAGCGATGGATTGCTGAATTCGCTGTTGGAGATCGCCACGCCGCCTGATCCCCTGGACCGGATCGTGGCGCCAGATGTGCGGTTTCCGATGAATTTCGAGTTGTCAATCGTCACATTGCCGCCCGCGTCCAGCTCCGCTCCGGACCCGTTCGAATTTCCCGAAGTGGCGACAGCGCCGGTGACGCTCACATTCGTGAGGTTGATGTCACCTGTCGTGTAGACGGTCAGGCCGGTTCCCGTGGTGCCGTTGATGCTGATATTGTTGATCGTCAGCGTGCCGCCCCAGGGATTGGCTCCGGACCCGATCAGGATCGGGATATTGAAGTTGCTGGTCGTTGTGTTATCAACCACATTGGTTGACGTATTCCATCCGCCCGTGATGGTGAGGTTGTTATTACTGATATTGCTCAGGTTTGTGGAGTTGAAGTCGATGCTTGACTCACCGCCATTGTAAGCGCCCTGCTGTACGTAAATGGTGCCATCTCCCGAATAGGCTGTGTTGCCAGACAGGAAATTCAGTAAATTGGTGAAGCTGGTGAAGGCCTGCGTACAACCGTTCGCACCCGGTACGGGGGCGACTCCAGCCGGGCACCAGATCGGGTCGCTCTGGGCCAGGGTATCTGCCGCGGCCTGTGTAGCCAGCGGTTGTGACTGTCCATTGGTGTCCAATACTTTCACCGTCGTATTATCAGGGACAGCACTGAGATCCGCGACAGGCGCCGGAGTCTTCTCTTTTGCACCTCCATCTGAAGAACATCCGTTTATGGGTGTTCTCAAATCTGGTGGTACATTTTCACATGAGTTGGACGGTGGAGTCGAGTCTGTTGAACCCCCATCAGCATATGCAATTGTAGGACCTGCTGCACTGAATGCTAAAACTGCTATGATGACCAACGAAATAAGGGACGTACGTGTTTTGTCGAACATGGATCCTCCTCTCAAAGTGGCCGCTCATAAGACTTTGCGCACTTAAGGACAACATCCCGGGCTTTGGATGTGTCCAATGATGCAAGCTAGTCCCTGGTATGGTGAAAGAGGTGACGCGGACTAAGCCCCAAACTAACAAAGTTTATGGGCAGCAAAAAACACAAAACGACAAAAAAGCTATTTAATTATACAGATTCGATTCTGCCGAGTCAACAGAAAGTGTAACCTTTTGGTTTATTTCGTCAGTTGAATAGCGCTTGGATCCGGTTGTTTATACTGCTCGTCTGGAACGTAATTGATCACAGTGTTGCTCGAACCTGCAAGATCGACTGTGTAGCCAATGATCTGGCTGTGCAGCCCTGTGGTTCCACTGTTGCCGCTGATCGTGACCGGCGCAGAAACTGCGATGATGGACCCCTTCAGCTCATTGCTCGAATTTCCAACGATCTTCAGGTCAGAGCTATTTCCGTAAGGCATGTAGATCAGCAGGTTTTGATAATCGCCGCCCTCCGGTGCATACATCCGGATGCCCGAGTTGCCTGACCAGCTTACGCTGCCGGTGGCAGCATAGAACGTGACACTGTTGCAGAAGATCGTGCTATTACCGTTAAACCGCATTCCCGTACCCCCGTTGATATAGACCAGCATGTCATTGCAGGTGAGCGAGCTGGACCCGTTGGTCGAGAATTCTCCGCCCGTGATCAGGAATCGGACGCTGTTGGCGATAATGTCGGCCGTGCCCCCCAGGCTGACGTTGTTCCCGAAGCAATAGTTGCCGGGGCTGAAATTAATGTTGCCGGTGCTGTTCAGGGTGATCCCGTTTGGATAATTGCCCGGTGAGAACGTGTAGGTGTTCGACGTGTTGTCATACACGGCGGAGCCGTTACCGGAGCAGCGAATGGCAGGAGCCGGGACAACGATCGATGGCGGATAGGGAATCTGGCCCGCCTGTTCAACAGGATTCAGTTGCGTGTGACCCGCACCCGCACAATAACCGGTTGGATTCTGGCTTGCCATTTGGAAGGAAGTGTCCACCGTATAGCTGCCGGCCGCGCCGTTGATCTGTGTGGCACAGTTACCGGTTGAATTGTTGAAGACTCCGCTGTTGTTGACGTCAAGGTGCACCACACCGTTTCCAGTCAGGGTTCGATCTCCATCCGGTTTGAGCGCGGCCAGCGCGGCACCGTCAACGAGCGGGGTGGGGATTCCAGGCGCAGCTTTCGCGACCGCGGTTACCGTGCTGGTGAGGTTGGTCCAGCCGATCACGCGCGCGAAGGTCATTGGGATCGTGGAGACAATCTTGACTTGAACGTATTGGGATTTATCGGCGCCTCCCGGCAGACCTGCACAGGGAGGATTCAAACCGGTCTCGTTGCAGATATGCACTTCGACCGTGCTGTCCGAATCATTTCCATAGCCGTTGCTGGCTGCGCGTTGTAAACCGGCATCAAAGGTTGCCTGGTTGACGACAGCCGTGTTCGGATTGTAGGAGGCTCGTATTCTTGCCAGGGCGGCAGCAAGGGCAGAAGTATCCGCAGCGTTCTGCGCATGGCGCCGATCGGAGTAGACGCGACTCCCATCGATGGCGAGTGCGGTGAAGCCGAACAGTCCGATTGCAGCCAGAGCAATGAGAACCAGGGCCTGACCTTTTTCATTAAGCTTGTGATTCATGGAAACAACTCCTCACTGGAAGAAACGAAAGATTACCCTCATATTTTACAACGAGTCTTAATTAGAAAAGGTTACAAAACTGCAATCCAAATGTACTATTTCTCATTAGAAAAGGTTACACCTTTCAAAATTGAAGACACAAAGGGGATGGAAATCGTTTCGATAATTCCCATCCCCTTTGTAGTAATTGTATTTACAAGACGGTTTTGTTATTCAACGGTTACACTCTTGGCCAGGTTTCGCGGCTGGTCCACATCCAGGCCGCGCATGGAGGCGATGTGATAGGCGAGCATCTGCAGCGGCAGGACGGTGACCACGGGTGAGAGCATCCACGGCGTTTCTGGAACCCAGAGGACATGATCGGCCATCCCGCTCACCAGCTCGTCTCCATCCGTTGCAACTGCGATGACGATTCCATCGCGCGCCCTGGCCTGCTGGATCTGTGAAATCATCTTCTCGTGCCAGGGATCCTTGGGTGCCAGACAGAGCACGGGCATGCGCTCGTCGATCAGGGCGATGGGACCATGCTTCATCTCGCCAGCTGGATAACCCTCCGCGTGGATGTAGGAGATTTCTTTCAGCTTCAAGGCACCCTCATAAGCGATCGGCATGTTGATCCCGCGTCCAAGATACAGACAATCCCGCACATCACGCAGCGCGTGGGCGACTGCTTCCACATCGGCCTCCCGGTCCAGTGTGCGGCTGACGAGATCAGGGATCAGTCGCAGATCTGCAACCAGGGCGCGGCGGGTTTTGTCATCGATGGTCCCACGCAGGTCAGCGAGCAGGATCGCCAGCATGTACTGGTCCACCAGTGGGGCAGTGAAAGCCTTGGTCGAGGCAACGCCGATCTCAGGTCCGGTTTGCATCGAGATGAACCCGTCCGAGACGCGCATGGCTTGCGAGCCGATGGCGTTGACGATGCTCCACACGACTGCGCCCTTCCGGCGTCCCTCTTCCATGGCTGCCAGTGTATCGGCCGTCTCACCGGATTGCGAAATGGCCAGCACCACCGTGCGGTCGCTAAGGATCGGGTCGCTATAGCGGAACTCGGAGCCGATCACCACCTCGACTGGGATGCGGGCGATCTTCTCGATCAGATATTTTCCGACCATGCCGGCATAGGCCGCCGTACCGCAGGCGGTGATGTAGATGCGGTCGATCTTCTTCGCCTGCTCTTCCGTCAAATTCAGATCGGGCAGGCGGACCCTGCCTTTGGCAAAGTCCACGCGGCCGGCAAGCGTATCGGTCAGGGCGCGCACCTGCTCGTGGATCTCCTTCTGCATGAAGTGGCGGTATTCGCCCTTCTCTGCCGCCACGGGATCCCAGGAGACCTTATGCACCTGCGGCTTAACCTTGGCGCCGTCCAGGGTTTCGACGGTCATCGTGTCACGGGTGACGATCGCCATCTGGCGCGACTCGAGAAAGATCACGCTGCGGGTGTGTTCCATGATGGCGGGCGTATCGCTGGCAATGAAGTTCTCTCCATCCCCCATGCCGAGCACCACGCCCCCGGCATTTCCGATCCGGGCCGTAACAATCTTGTCCGGTTCATCAGCCGACATCAGGACGACGACATTCGCCCCCTGGATCTGCTTGAAGGTCTTGCGCGCCGCCTCCACCAGGCCGCAGCCGGTCGCCAGGTAATGCTCGACCAGGTGGACGATGGTTTCCGTGTCGGTATCCGACTGGAACTCGACACCTTCGGCCATCAGCTCATCCTTGAGCTCCAGGAAATTTTCCACGATCCCATTCTGGACGACGACCACTCGTTTCGTATGCCCGACATGGGGATGTGCATTTCGCGCGCTCGGTGCGCCGTGCGTGGCCCAGCGCGTGTGGCCGATGCCCGGGGCGCCGTTGATGGGGGATTTGTAAACCAGGTCGACCAGTTGGGACAATTTACCCGCGTCCTTCCGGACCTCGAGCTGGCCATCGTTTAAGACGGCGATTCCAGCCGAGTCGTAGCCGCGGTATTCCAGCCTCTTCAGGCCGTTGAGAATAATCGGTGTCGCATCACGCGGCCCAATATATCCGACGATTCCACACATAGGGATCCTCCGAAATAGTTTTTGAGTACATTGCAAGTGCACTGAGCGAAGACCTCTCCTGGTGCTAACAGGAGATTGCTTCGGGCTACGCCCTCGCAACGACAGGTTGATTGCCATTCCCTGCCTCTTTGTCTGCGTGATTGCTCACACAGCGTTGTCGCAGGGTTTATTTTCGGAGGGAAAGAG
>JBLMZU010000440.1:0-8971 GCA_050258995.1 Bacteroidota bacterium | reverse complement strand
TCGATGTTGCGCTGTTACTGGCCGTTGCCCGTAACGCGCCAGTAGGAGTGGCGCGCGGCCAGGAAGTCCTTGACATCCGGTTCAAGCTTCGAGAGATCGAGGTAAAAATGCTCGGTCTCGCGCAGCTCGAGGGCGCCGCCTTCCTTGGAGCGCGGGTTGATCAGCTTTTCCGGCTCGAGCACATTGCCGCAGTTGTCACACTGGTCGGAGCGTGCGCCTTCGAAGCCACAGATATAACAAGTTCCTTCCACGTAGCGGTCAGGCAGAAAGCGCCTGGTGGACGGAGAGTACCACTGCATGGACTTGTCCGTATACAGGTAGCCATTTTCCTTTAAAGCCAGGAAGATGGCCTGCGTGACCTTGAAGTGGTTCTCGGTGTGGGTCGTGGTGAACAGGTCATAAGTGATCCCGTATCCTTCGAACAGCTCGAGGAACCCGTTGTGATAGTTCTTGTAGACTTCCTCGACCGGCCTGCCCTCCTTGTCCGCTGCGATGGTAACCGGCGTGCCGTGCGAGTCGGTGCCGCTGACCATCAGGACATTGTTCCCTTTGAGGCGGTGATAGCGTGCCACGATATCTCCCGGCAGATGCGAGCCGGTGATGTTGCCGACGTGAATCTCGGCGTTGGAATAGGGCCAGGCAATGGCGATCAGTATGTTTTCAGGCATTCGTGCCTCCAGAATATTTACCACGAAGGGCACCAAGGAGCACCAGGGAGTTTGATTTACACCTTTGTGGTCCTTTGTGGTGAGTAATTTCCAAACAAAAAGGCTGCCCGCGGGGACAGCCTTCTTAAGTCAAATGGAATGACCTAACGTGCTTCCCAAACGCGGAATGACATACCCTCCAGGCGGGGCATCAACATGGTCATTGTCACCATTGTTTGAGAAGGAATTTTCATAGCGCCTATTGTACTACAACAATTTCTTCAGGTCGGCAAATGGAGAGTCATCGCTTTCCTGGCTGTGGCCGCAGTCCTTGATGTTCAGGTCCTGCCCGCATTCGATGCACAGGCCTTTACACTCTGGATCGTGCAAGGGTTTGATGGGGATTTCCAGCAGGGCATACTCCCGAACCAGGGGTGCGAGGTCAAGGTGGGCGTCATCGGGCACAAGCAGTTCGGATTCGCTCACAGATTTTCTGTTGAAGGCATAAAGCTCGGTGATCTCCCACTGCAACGGATAATTGAACTCCTTCAAACACCTGACGCATTCGAGCGTGGTCTCTGCTGAAAAATTTCCCTGTACAACAAGTCCCTGGGGAGTCCGGCCGATGGTGACCGAGCCAACCAGGTTCCTGAGCTCGAGATCCTCCAGTTTGATCTTTTCGATGTCGAACGGGATTTCGTGATTGTAGCCGACTTCCTCATGGATGATGAAGCCGACGTTTATACGGAATGGCTTACGCGGGTTTGGCATGGGACAACTCCCTGTAGACATTCGAAGTCTGAAGCTAGACTTTTCGATCTACGATAAAGCGTGCGAGGTTTTCCAGCGCTTCTTTTTCCGGCGTGTCTGGAGCGTCCTCCAGGGCGGCGATGGCGCGCTCGACGGCCAGGCGGGCTTCGTCCATGGATTGCTGAATGGCCTTGCTCTGGCGGATTCCGTCCACCAGGCGCTGGACCCGGTCTGTATCCTTCCAGCCGCCTTCGGGAAGGGAAAGAACATCATCATCGTTGGGATTGGCTTCTGCGTAGTAAATGGCCGGAAGCGTCACCAGCCCGTTGAGCAGGTCCGATCCGATCGGCTTCCCAACCGCGGACTGCTCGCCAGTGAAGTCCAGGATGTCGTCCACGATCTGAAAGGCCATGCCCACTTCGTAGCCGAAAGCTTTCATGAAACCACGCATCTCTTCATCTTCGGTTGCGACCATGCAGGCCGCCAGGGAAGACATCTCGAAAAGGGAAGCTGTTTTGGCATAGATGCGCTGGTAATAATTATCGCGTTCGATCACGCCCCGGGCAGAGAACATCTGGGTCAGCTCGCCGTTCACGATGGTAGCCAGGGTATCGGCAAAGAGCTTCATCAGGGGCAGATAATCAGTCTCTGCGGCAAGCTTGGCAGCCCGGGCAAAGAGAAAGTCGCCGGTGAGCACGGTTGCAGCCGGGGACCAGCGGGCGTTCAGGGTCGGCATGCCCCGGCGCAGGAGCGCGCCGTCGATCAGATCGTCATGGACCAGGGTCGCGGTGTGCAGCAGCTCGACCGAGGCGCCGAGAGTAATCAGCTTGTCCTCGGGGGCGCCAAGCATATTGCCGACCAGCAGGCCCAGGGTCGGGCGGATGCGTTTTCCTCCCGCAGCAAGCAGGTGTTCCAGGGCAGCGCGCAGATCTGGATGGTGTTCCTCTCCAGCCTGGCTGCGGATCCGCTGTTCGACAAATTGAAGTTGGTCCTGCACCGAAGTAAAAAATGTAGTGGTGCTCAAGCGTTAGCCTCCCCAACCGAACAGGCGCGCGGCGTTATCAGTGGTGCGGTTTCCGATCTGTTCGAGGGTTGTCATGTGGATTTGTGCAATTTTATCAGCAATATGTATTACGAAAGCAGGTTCGTTCCGTTTGCCCCTCAGCGGGACGGGGGTCAGGAATGGCGAGTCGGTCTCGATCAAAAGCCGCTCCAGGGGCAGCTGGCGGATGATTTGACGCTTTTCCTCCGCATTTTTATACGTGACCGGACCGGTGACGCCGATGTAAAAATTCAGCCCCAGGGCTTTTTGCGCCGTCTCCAGGTTCCCGTTAAAGGAGTGCAAGACCCCGGGTCTTTCCGCAAGGGGATGATTCTGGGTGCGAAGATGGTTCTGCCACCCGGTCAGGGTCTCGAGCAGATCGATGGAGGCCGGCCCAAACCAGGCATCGTTCTCTTCGCGCATATGGATGATCACGGGCCGGTTAACCTCCTCTGCCAGCCGAAGCTGCTGCTTGAGGACCTCGCGCTGGTGTGCCTGCTTTTCCGGTTCCTTAACCCAGTAATAATCCAGGCCGATCTCGCCGATGGCGACGATCTTTTGGAGTCCAGCAGCCTGCTCCTGGAACTCCCGCTGCAAGCCGCCCGGATCCATAAATAACGCTTTTAATTGTTCGTAGGAGGTCTCCTCCCACTTCTCGGCATCGGTGGGGTGGAAGCCGACCGCGGCAAAGAGTGATGGGTGTGACCCGGCCAGTTTGACCGCCGCCAGGCTCGAGTCCCAATCCAGGCCTGGGATCAACAATCGTGAGAGGCCTGCCTCGAGGGCGCGCTGAAGAACGGCCTCACGGTCCTCATCAAACTTATTGAAATCCAGGTGACAGTGTGTGTCAGTGAACATAATTACGACAAAGATTGTGAAAATTATAACATACGTATGTCAGAATTACACAGCGTGCGGGAAAAAATAGTCCCATCTATCGGGATGGGACTATCGCATTTCTCTTCTCAAATATTCCTTGCGTTTATTTTATCCCGGCGATCTTCAATCCGTCTTCCAGAATAGCCTTGACCTTGTCGCCGTGGGTTGTCTCACAGTAGACGCGCATAATGGGCTCGGTGCCGCTGAAGCGGATCAGGAGCCAGCCGCCATCCTCCAACCGGAACTGGAAGCCATCGACTGTCACCAACTCGGTCACTTTCAATCCACCGATGGTCTGGGGATGGGCATTCAGGATCATTTGCTCGCGATCGTGGCGGTTGCCTGAGAAGGGCGTGTCGACCCGGTCATAATAATGCTCGCCAACCTTGTCGAACAGCATCTTCAACAGCTCGGTCGGCTTCTTGCCGGTCTGAACCATGAAGTCGAGCATATAGAGACCCGCCAGGATGCCATCGCGCTCCGGAACATTGCCGCGGAAGGCGTATCCGCCGCTCTCTTCGCCGCCGATCATGGCGTCCGTCTCCATCATCTTGGGCGCCACATATTTGAAGCCCACGCCTGTCTCATAAACGGGGACATCATACAGTTTGCCAAGCTTGTTCAACATGGTAGTGGTGGATAGTGTCTTGACGATCGCCCCGCGCTCCTTGCGGATTTCAAGCAGGTAGTAGGCCAGCAGGGCATAGACTCGCAGCTGGTTGATGAATTCCCCATTCTCGTCGCCGATGCCGCAGCGGTCCGCATCGCCGTCGGTGATCAGCAGGATATCGGCATGGTTCTCCACGGTCGCCTGCAGACCGACATCGATGTTGGGACGGATCGGCTCCGGGCGCTTCATATCCGGGAAGGACGGATTGCGGGTGTTATGGATCTCGATCACCCGGGTTTTGCCGCCTTCGAGCAGGCGCGTGAACCAGCCTGCACCGTTGCCCCACATCGCGTCCACCATGACGGTAAAGCCAGCATCCTTGATCCGCTGGATATCGACCAGTTTCCTTAGATTGGCGATGTATGTCTCGCTTGCATCGAAAATGACCACTTTGCCATCGCGCTTTGCATCGCCCAGGGGGATGCGTTTTACATCGTCCATGGAATCCGGGATCGAGGCTTCGATCCGGAGCAGTCCCTCCGGGTCGATGGCGCCACCGTTGGGGTCCCGGACCTTGAAGCCGTTATCGGTCGGTGGATTATGAGAAGCCGTGATATTAACCGCTCCGCAGGCCTTCTTATCGACCACTGCATATGCAATGGTCGGCGTGGGCGTCGCACCGTTCGTCAGATAGACCTGCAGACCATTCGCCGCCAGCACCTCCGCCGCGGCTGCCGCGAAATTCTCGGATTGGAAGCGCTTGTCATACCCTACCACGACCCATTGTCCCAGCCTGCCCTGTTCCAGAAGATAGTTTGCAAATCCCTGTGTGCACCGCCGGACGTTTTCAAAGGTGTAGTCCTCTGCAATGACCCCGCGCCATCCGTCTGTACCAAACTTGATCTTAAAAGCCATGACAATTTCTCTCCTGACGCCTGAATATAGGAACGCCAGGATTATAACAGTCGGGACACGAAACAAAAAGATTTGTCCATCAGGACAAGCCTTTGTCTGTCATCCCCCTCGATTCTGCATTTCAGTCCCCATTTGTTCGTTTATGAACTCCCGGAAAGCTGCCTTTTCACATGGAAAGTAACGCGTGATCCTGACCGCGTTTCGCACATCTTTGGCTTCCAGGGTGGCCAGACGGGGAGTGATCACATAGGCGATCACCCACCAGACCAAAATAAATATCTCAAATGTAAAAACAGCTCCTTCCAGTAACTTGATAACCCGTTGTACATTCCCTTCCCAGCGCATAAACAGAAGGATCGCGACAAGAATTCTTGTCGGGATCCCGGCAACCATCCCCAGGGTTTTGACGGACCTTTCAGCAGTCCGTTTGAGGCTTGCCGCGGCGAAGCGCGGATCGCATATGGGAATATCGATGCCAACCGGGTGCGATCTGCAACCGAAAGTGAAGATCTGCTGAATGGGCTTCCGTTTAGAAGCAGGAGTGCTACACAGGTGATGGGGAACTTAAGCAGTGAAAGAGGTGTAAGAATCGAATTTGGTATGGCGCTTGCAGTAATTTTTCATACTGCCTTATGAAAATATTATATGAAGATAGGTTTATAAAATTGTGACACCAGTATAGGCTAATGCAAGGTTGGCAAAAATTGAAAATAGCGCCAGAGAAACACCGATCACGGAAAATAGCTTGCGAGCAGAGTTTGTTTTTACAACCGTGTATCCCTGGCAGAACCCGATCAGAGCAAGAAGGGTCAGGCTGGAGATAAATTCCGTCTCGTACCGTAATCCCACGTAGAAGAAAAGCAGCACCATGAGGCAGCTGGCGATGAAAGACCCAAACAATCCCAGGATGGCCCAATCCGAAAGGTTAAAATGCCCGTTCGTCTTTTTCAGCATCTTTTCATAAAGCTCCTTTATCAATATAAACATTGGAATAATGGCAAGAATGAGAAATGGCGTGCTAGCAAGGATGCCGGGGAACTTCCCTTCAACTGCATATAGATTGGGTAAATGTATGGAACTGAGAACTGTCATTTCTGTTCCCGAACGTGGAAAGAAAAATGGGGGGGTCCGCGCGACTGCGAACGCGTTGAAAAAATAATTGTAAATATTTTGAAAAAAATAAACCCGGGAAAACAAAATCGAGTAATTCGCCTGCAGGTTGAATGCGGCAAGCTGGTAGAAGAGTCCAAATTCAAAAATCGAATCGAACCTTGCCCAGTTGTACCAGGCCATCAATCCTCCACAGATCAGGAGCGGAGCGATCAAGGCGCATGTTGATTTTCCAAGTTGTTCCCTATCGGTCCCTGTGCGGTATTCATAAAAGATATAGAGCCAGGTTAGCACAACCATAAACCCGACCTGCGGCAGCTCTGTGAAGCGTGTGGCGATTGAAAAGGCCCAAAATGTGCCAGCTAGCACCAACCTTACGCGATGGACCGGTTTTTGCTTTAACGCCAATAAAGTAAAGTAAAACCCAACCATGAAAAGCAACTGACCGCCGGCAATGGCAGCCTCATGGATAAAAGGATGCGCGATCATTCTTGTATAAGGACCGGTGAGTCCCAGAATTAATACCCCTAGAGGCATGACCCAGACTTGGCTGCCTGGAAAAAAAATTCGCAGGATTTCCCAGAATAACAAACAGTGGATGAGAAAGAGTCCAACAATGAAGAGATAAACAAAAAATTGATCGCCAGGCTGCACAGGCAGGATACTGGCAAGGACGGCCAGTGGCAGACTCGGGAAGGGCCCAAAGTAAAGATAGTATTTCCCTTTGTACAGCGAAGCATCGCCTACAACATGGATGTTCTTCCGGGCCTTATGGTCGTAGGGATTGGAAAGAGCTAGTAGCGCCGGATCCGGGTTCTCCTCGAGTGCCAGCTGTCCGTGGCGAAATGAAGTGGCTATCCGGGAATAATAATCGCTGGTAACGCCGCGGCTGCGCCAGACCGTCAGATTGGTAAACCAAACATAGATGAATAAAACCAGCAGGATTGCCATCCATGTCAAAAGATATGAACGTTTCTTTTCCACTTTGTCCATGTGTAGCGCTTGAGTAGGTAAAATTATACCTGCGAAGCGCAGGATAAAAAACTCCGGGATGTTTTCCCGGAGTTCACATGGTTATTCCTGTACCAGCCAGTCCTTGGCTGCTTCCAGATCATCGAAATATTTCAAGGGTTGGCCCGTCAGTGCGGTCAGGAGGTCCGCCAGTTTTCGCTTCATGCCGGTCACACCCAGCACGGCCGTCTTGTGGACATAATCCTTGGTCGCGTTCGAGGCCGCGTTCATGGAAGAGAGCAGGTCGCTGCCAACGGATGTGTCCCGGAAATCGGAAAGCACCAGCACGGAATCCCTGGGTTGTGCGGATACCACTTTTTGCACTTCATCCAGCTCGGCTTTCACAGCGGTCGAGTTATAAAACTGCCGTGAGAAATCCTGGTAGAAGATCCTTTTATTTTTGTGTTCGATCCAGGTGGAGCGCATTCTTTTCTCCTACTCTCTTATCTTCGTACCAGAGGGCAATGCCGGTTGCGATGGCGCCCGTCAATTCCCATGCGGCAACGCCCAGGAAACGAACCGGCGCCAGGCCTGTCAGGACGGCGACTGTGAAAACCATGGGCGTCAGGCAGCGGAACGGTACCGTCCATCGATAGAATTGTTTATTGTCATTCAGGGCCGCCAGAACGTAATATGCGCCCATATTGAAGGATGCCATGGAGGAAGCGATCAGGAATACCAGGGTATAGTCCCCTTCCGTCCGGGCGGCTCGATCCAGCACCGTAAATCCCAGCAGGGAGAGGAGAAATTCGGGCCAGAGCAGGCCGACAAGCCCGAGAAGGAGCGCAAGAGCGCCAAAGATGAACATGGTCCATCCGGAAGCGTCTCTAATTCTGTATTTGGAAGTCATATCGTCTCGGTTGATGTTGAAGTGTGCAACGTTCGCCAGCCTAAATTATACCCATAAAGTGGCATCCCATCTCGACAAATTTGTTTGGTGCGCCTATACTCGTGACATCTTCGTTCCATGAGGCACACATGACCAAGCATCTCGTTGTTGTGGCAGGAAACATTGGCGTGGGGAAAACATCGCTGACTGAGCGAATCGGCTCTCGGCTGAACTGGTGGACGGGATACGAATCCGTGGCGGATAATCCGTATCTATCTGATTTCTATACCGACATGCGCGCCTGGGCCTTCCATCTTCAGGTATTTTTCCTGGGACATCGGGCCGAGCAATATTTGGATGCCGCCCACGACCCACGCTCCGCCATTCTGGACCGCAGTATCTATGAAGATTGCTACATCTTTGCGCGAGCCCTTCATCATATGGGAGACGTATCGGAGCGCGATTACCTGGCCTATCGTCGACTGTTTGACCTGGTCATGAACAGCCTGCCGAGGCCCAACCTGTTGATCTACCTCAAGGCACCGGTACAGGTCCTGATGGACCGGATCCGCCGCCGGGCGCGTAATATGGAGACCGGCATCACTCCGGAATATTTGACCCTTCTGGATTCCTTCTACGATGACTGGCTGGGTGCATTCGATATGTGCCCCGTCCTCACGATCCGCACCGACGACCTGGATTATGTCCACCAACAGCAGCATCTGGATACAGTTATCGGGCGCATCCAGGATAAGCTGGCAGGCAAGGAAGTGGTTGAGTTCTAGAAAAGAGTTCCGATGGATATTGAATTGAAAAAGGGGGCTCAGGCAGGGACCAAACCTCAGCATCGAAGCGTGCGCCAGAAACGGGAAGCTCTCATCGGATTGCTGTTCATTTCCCCCTGGCTCGTTGGCTTTATCCTGCTCAAGGCTCTTCCGATCCTGGCTGCGTTCCTGTTTTCCTTCACAAACTTTAAAATGCTGACGCCCGGCGCCACCCGTTTTATCGGGCTGGGCAACTACACCCGCCTGCTCGGGGATAATATTGCCGGTGCCAGTCTCTTTGGCTCGCTTGGATATTTCCTGTTGACGGTCCCGCTGGAAATGATCGTGGCCCTTGCCCTGGCCGCCATTTTTTCGAGCAGGCGGCTCAAAAACAAGAATATTCTGCGGACCTTG
>JBLMZU010000439.1:0-5398 GCA_050258995.1 Bacteroidota bacterium | reverse complement strand
GCAAGACTCGATGAGTCTATTCACATCCAGCTGCTCAATCTTGGGGCGCACATCCTTGGTTTGCACGCGCATTTCGTCCGCCCAACCGATCAGCCTGGCCGCATGTTCAGGTTTACCGGTCCCGCTATATACACCAGCCAGGCCTTCCAGGGCGAAGACGCCTCCAATGGTGTAGCCAGCCTTTAGAAAATCATCCGCTGTTTTGGATAACAATTGACGAGCCTCCTCCAGGTCTCCGGCGCGCAACGCGGCATGGCCCAAACGGACCTGTGTCCAAAGCTGGCCCATGATGTTGCCGCTCTTTTCCACGCCCTTCAAAACTTCCAGAAGCAGCATCCGCGCCTGTTCATGGTCACCTCGTATGGAAAGCAGCAGGCTTTTTACAATCTTGGGATTTTCCCAAACATCGGCCCTCCAGTTGGCTTCCCATAAGTGGATGGCCTCATCGAGGCAGGTCTCAGCCAGCTCAAAATCACCATTGAGCACTCTGAATTGTCCCAGGAAACCCAGAACATTCGCCAGTGAGACCTGATCACCTACCTGCCTGTATAAAGCGATGGCCTGTTCCCAATAGCTGAACATAAGCGCGTAATCACGCGTATTCCATCCAAGAAAATAAAGCGCATTGGCCTCCTGCCATGGATCGCCAAGGGACCGCGACAAAGCCAATGCCTGTTCGCCATGCAGCAGGGCGGTTTGCATATCATATTTAAACTGGGCTATGTTTTCTCCCAGGATCAGAGCATCCACTTCTCCGTTCGTATCACCGATTGCCCGGAACAGGCTTAGACTTTCCTGGGCTGCCAAATCCGCCCGGTCAAAATATTGAAGCCAGGTCAACAGCCATCCATAAGTCAGGAGTGCGGTTGCTCTTGCTTTGGGCAGTTCATCCGCTTTTGAACGGTCCAGGAAAGTTTCCAGCCATTCCATTCCCTCCCGCATATTGGAGCTTTCCCAATACCGCCGCAATCCAGAGGATAGATACAACCCGGCTGGCACGTCGGTTTGCTCTGCCCAATGCAGAGCCGAACGTATATTGTTTCGCTCATCGCTTAACCGCTCCATCCAATCCACCCGGTGGAAACTGCGCAGCCCGGATTCAGCCTGTCGTGCAAGATCCAGGAAGTATTGTAAATGCCGTGTCCGCAGGGCAACCTGCTCCCCGGATCGAACCAGTTTTTGATGCACATATTCACGCACCATTTCATGAAAAAAGTAACGCGTCTCGTGTCCCGGTTCCTGATCCACGATGATGAGCGACTTCTTCACGAGTGCGCTGGTTAAGCTCAATGCATTGTCATCGCAAACCATCTGTGCAGATTCGAGCGTCCAGCCGCCTGCGAATACAGAGAGATGGCGCAGATATCTTTGTTCCTGTTCGTCCAGTAATCCCCAGCTCCAATCCATCGATGCCTGCAAGGTCTGGTGGCGTGGCAAAAGAGTCGGGTTGTCGCTCGAAAGCAGCGCGAAGGACCGCTGCAGCTGCTTGAGAATTTCCTGTGGCTGCAGAATGTTCACTCGGGCGGCAGCCAGCTCGATGGCCAGCGGAATGCCGTCCACTTTGCGGCAGATCTCCACCACTGCTTGGGTGGTCTCGGCGGTCAGAAAAAATGAAGAAAGGACCATTGCAGCCCGGTCCATAAACAGCCGGATTGCCTCATAGCCCTGTAATTCGTCGACAGGTAAATCGCTTTCTGGAAGGGAAAGGGGCGGCATGGTATACACTGCCTCTCCGGCGATGTTCAGCGTCTCGCGGCTGGTTGCCAGAATGTGGAGGGTTGGGCAGTGTTGGAGCAGGGAGACCAGGAGTGAAACACAGGCATCCAGCAGGTGCTCACAGTTGTCGAAAATCAGCAGCGCTGTCCTTGTACGCAGGAAATCGATCAATCCGTCCAACATGGGACGGGCTGAATTTTCCTGAAGCTGCAGGGTGGACGCCACCGTTTGAGGGACCAGGGCAGGATTGGTCAATGCATTCAGGGAAATTAACCACACGCCGTCGGGATATTGATTCAGGATCCTGTGTCCCACCTGTACTGACAGGCTGGTTTTGCCAATGCCGCCTGCTCCCACAAGAGTCACCAGCCGCCTTTTGGTGAGAAGACGGATGATTTCGTCCTGCTGTTTTTCACGGCCGATAAACGTCGAAAGCTGGAAAGGGATGTTATGCAGTAGTGGAGACGCGGGTCCTTGTGATGCCACCGGGACGGGATTTCCATTCCCTTTTCGAATTCTTTTATAGAGTGCCTGCGTCTCGGGCTGTGGATCAATATTCAATTCTTTACGCAGGATCCGTTCGCAAGCCTGATATTGCCTGAGAGCTGCACTGTGCTGCCCTGCCTGCAGGTAGACCTCCATCAACTGGCGGTGCGCTGTTTCGTTCAGCGGGTCAAGCGTGACCAGCCGCCGTGCGTGTTGGATGGCTGTGTCCGACTGATGTAGAGCACAGTGACTTTCCACCAACAGGGTGAGGGCATCGCAAAGCTTGCGTTGCAGATCCTCACCCCGGGCAAGCGCCCAATCATTGAAGGGATGCGCGTCCTTGAGATTGAATCCGGTCAGGAAATGGTTGCGATACAGATCCACTGCCTCGCTCAAACAAGAGATGCGAAGTGGACTCTCCGTATGTGCGCGCCCCTGAACAAGCAGATTTTCAAACCGGGCCACATCCAGGTTGAGATCGGCCTCTTCATTCCAGTACAGAGACTCACGATCCGCGATGAGCCAGCCTTCCCCCAGTATCTGGTGGATCTCCCAGATGGTGCGTCGAAGATTGGTAAAGGCCCTGGACTGTTCGTAATCGGGCCACAGCAATGTGCTCAGCGACTCGCGCGAATGCCGCTGCCCCGGGCGGCCGATGCCGTTCACCGTCAGGTAGGCCAGCAGGGCCACTGCCTTGCGGCGATCGGTCGCCAGAGGCTGATCATCCAGAAGGAGTTGGGGTAAA
Organism: Bacteroidota bacterium; assembly: GCA_050258995.1. Taxonomy (GTDB): domain Bacteria; phylum Chloroflexota; class Anaerolineae; order Anaerolineales; family Villigracilaceae; genus Defluviilinea. The sequence goes on along the minus strand of JBLMZU010000439.1, from coordinate 2,451 downwards.
CCGAGAAACCCCAAGGTCAAACGTGGGGGCATAGCCCTCCTTACCAATAAAAGGCTGACTGATGCGATTATATCCTTGAAATAAGACCAATTTTGGAAGATTACGCGCTTCGCAACGCCGTCCGCAACGCCCGTCAAACGCGGCATCCGTAAACTAGGGACATGTTCAACCAATTCAAAAGGAGAGAAAAATGAACAAGCTTTTCAGCCCCCTCAGTTTGCTGCTGGTGATGGCATTCCTGCTCAGCGCCTGCACCCCGGTGGTTGTGGACGTTGCCCAGGCGGCTCCGGCAGCAGCGAGTTACCAGGCTGTGCTCGGGAAACCGGCGAGCGACGAATCCGTGTCTGACTTCATCGCCAGCAACAACTGTGCACATTCAGGATCGTTCGAGCTTTGCCCGAATGCCGGGCTTGCCCTGTGGATGGACAGGAACCAGGTTATCCAGGCCGCTTATCTGTATGCCCGCGCTGCAGAAGACTTCTCGGCCTACAAAGGTGAACTGCCCTTCGGCCTTGCATCCAATGACTCCCCGGCCGATGCCGAACGAAAACTGGGCCAGCCCAAAGAGGGGCATGCTCCCCAGGCAGGCTGGGCACCTGGCTTACCCGACGAGGGCGGCTCCCCCGACAATGAGCACTTCTGGGCCATCTATAAGCGCTTCGGCCTGACGATCATCTACGATACGCCTTCTGCAAACGACCGGAACGCAAAGATCCATGCGATCCTCGTCAACAAGTAACACCAGCAGGGGCAATCCTCATCCCAGGTCAGGCTTGCCCCTGCCTTTTGCAATCAATGTTTACCTGTTCTTTGACCCTGGAGTCATAAAACGAAATACCACAGGAGATAAAAATGAAACATTTTACTTTTGCAGCCGTGTTTAGTGTCAGTATCCTGGCCGCCTGGATGATCTTCCAGACATCAGCGATCGCCACATCCAAAATGAAAGACCAGGTTCGGAATGTGCCTATTCACGTGACAGGTACAGATAGAAAACTTGCCCCCTTGTTCGATGCTTCGGGTTTGGATGTGTCCAGCCCCTCGGGTATCGCAGTCAATAGGGTTGCTTCAAGCAAAAGGTATGTTGCACCGGTATTTGATACCAATGGTGTACTCGTGTCCGACCCCTCCGGCATACTGTTGAATGCGGGCAACCCCTAAATAAAATTGAATAGCAGTGGGGGCGTAAAATAAACGGTGACCGGGAGTGCAGGCCCGGTCACCGTTTGTTAAAGAAGCCAAGGATTTGATTCTGGCTTAATCCGGATTGGCTTTCACCTGGATCATCTCAAGCCTGTCCTCCTGTACCAGGTAGGCGGCATCCAGCGCCCGGAACCTGTGGATGAAATAGATCGCCAGCACGAACAGCACGATCGCATTGGCCTGGTGCAGCAGGGCGATGACGATATTCACATACGAAAGGATCACAAGTATGCCCAATGTGATCTGCAGGGCTGCCACCGCGATCAATATCCTGAGACCGTTCTTGATCTCGGAAGGGTATTCAAGTTTATTGACCAGGTAGAACACGTACACGACGGCAATCAATCCCAGGAATGCAAACCAGCGGTGGACGAAGACGATAGTCTGTGGCACCTCGAAGAAGTTGATCCAGGAATTGAAAAGGTTGGGCGGGACCAATTTACCGAACATGAGCGGCCAGGTATCGGAGACGTGACCCGCCTTAAGTCCCGCGGTCATGCCGCCGTAGGAGATCTGGATGATCAACAATACAAAGGACAGCATGGCAAGCTTGGAAGGCAGGGACCACTTTGCTTTTATGCTTCGGTCGGGGAAACCATATTTATGACCCAACGCAACCCAGAAGCTCAATCCGAGCAGGGATAGTGCCAGGAGTAAATGAATGGTCAGGTTGAAATGGCTCACGGAGGGGCGGTCCACCAGACCGCTGGCGACCATCACCCAGCCGGCGAAGGCCTGGGCGATGAAGAGCATGCCCATGCCAAAATAGATCCCAAATTCCTTGAATGGGATCCGTTTGGTGAAAAGGAAAAAGAAGACCGGAATGGCATACACCAGCCCGGCCAGACGGGCGATGAAGCGGTGGATCCACTCGATGTAGAAAATGTATTTGTATTCCTCAAGGGTCATGTTGGAATTTACCAGCTTGAATTCAGGAGTCTGCTGGTATTTGCTGAATTCCTCCTGCCAGGCCTGCTGGCCGATGGGCGGCACCGCTCCACTGATGGGATTCCATTCGGTGATCGAAAGTCCGGAACGCGTCAGGCGGACAAACCCGCCAAAGACAACAAGAAACGCCACGATGAAGGCAAAGATGAACAGCCAGATCATCACGGCGCGATTCTGAGTTTTAGGCATATTTCGCTCTCCAGTTCCGAGGTCGCTGGGATTATAGCACTTACCTGTCGCTGCGAGCGTTCTTCGCGAAGCAATCTCCCTGCACGAGCCTCTACTTTCTTCCAGGCATTC
>JBLMZU010000438.1:0-3001 GCA_050258995.1 Bacteroidota bacterium | reverse complement strand
GATGGTGGTATCCCCCTCGACCAGCTTTTCGACGTTTTCCCAGGAAAGCTGTTCCTGGGCACGTTTCAAGGAAAGAACAACGTTCCCATTTTCGTCCTCGGGATTTAAGACGAAAACAGGGACTTCCTGTCCGACCTTCAGAGCTTCGCGCTCTTCTGGTGTTAAAGCATCCAGCTCACGACCAGAAACTACGCCTTCAGACTTGGCGCCGATGCTGACGAGGATCTGGCTGGGGCTGATACTTGCAATCATTCCGGTTCGAATCTCGCCGGGCTGAGGCAAGTCAACGTTCAACTCCTGTTCGTTCAGCAAAGACTCCATGGTTTGATTGTTGTTATTATTGTTCTGTTGTTCTCCCTGCGGTTGTGCATCACTCCCTGATGATGCAGGAAAGGCTTGATTCTGATCTGTCACTTGAGGCTCCGGTTGAGAAAAAATATGAGTGAGATTATACAGTCGATTGGGGAAGTTTGCAACCCTGCCCAGCGTATATACATGATAGAACTATTAATTAATGAAGCTTCGGCTGATTTTGCCTTCCCAATCCAGATTCATCCGTTATAATAAAAGTTCGGAGTTGAGATAAATGCCATCTATTTTCCCATTTACTGCAATCGTAGGACAGGAGCGCATGCGACGTGCGCTGATCCTGAATGCTGTAGATACCCGCATCGGCGGGGTTCTGATCCGCGGCGAACGCGGCACGGCGAAATCCACGGCAGCCCGCGCCCTGGCTGCGCTGCTTCCCAGGGTCAAAGTGATCGACGACTGCCACTTCGGCTGTGACCCGGACAAGCCCAACACCTGGTGCACCGAATGCAAGGAGCGCTTCAGCGGTGTAAGCAACAGTAACATCCCTTATCACATTCGCACCACCTCCTTTGTGAACCTGCCCGTCTCCGCCACCGAGGACCGCGTGGTGGGAACGCTCGACATCGAGCAGGCCATCCAGAAGGGTGAGCGCCACTTCGAGCCCGGTGTGCTGGCAAGTGCCAACCGCGGTCTGCTCTACATTGACGAGGTCAACCTGCTCGACGACCACGTGGTGGATGTGCTTCTGGATTCCGCGGCCATGGGTGTAAATATGGTCGAGCGGGAAGGCATTTCCTTCACCCACCCTGCCCGCTTCATTCTCGTCGGGACGATGAATCCCGAGGAAGGCGAGCTGCGTCCTCAGCTTCTGGACCGCTTCGCGCTTTCCGTGGATATTGTCGGCATCCGCAGCGCACGCGAGCGCGTATCGATCATGGAACGCAACCTGGCTTTCGAGCAGGATGCAGATACGTTCCGCAACCAGTTTGCCCCTCAGGAGGAAGAGCTCTCTCACCAGATAGAGCGGGCGCGCGACCTCGTCGGACAGGTGACTCACACCAGCCGGGACCTGCTCTCGATCGCCGCGCTGACCGCCTCCCTTAACGTCGACGGTCACCGCGCCGACCTGGTCATACTCAAAGCCGCCCGCGCCCAGGCCGCCTTCGAAGGCCGGACCAAGATCAACGACCACGACATCGCCCTGGCTGCCGAGCTGGCTCTGCCTCACCGCATCAAACGCACTCCCTTCCAGCAGGCCGAAATGACGACCGAACAGCTGCAGGAACGCATCGAGCAGCTGGCCGGACAGTCGGTCCCCAGTGAAGCGGAGGACGAATCCGAGTCCCAGCAAGGACAGCCCCAGGAAAAAAAAACTTAAAGCTGGAAGACGAGCGTGACGAAGGCCCGCAGGAGGGCAAGCCGGAGCAGATGCCCCAGGACGTGTTCGCCAATACCAGTGCCAACTGGTGGGATGGCGGGCAGAAGGTCAAGCCCGGCGAGAAGTTCACCCCACGCAAATTAAACACCCCATTGGACAAGCTTGCCCGCAAGCACGCGGGCAGGCGCTCGTTAACCAAGACCGAGCGCAAGCACGGGCGTTATATCAAGGCGCGTCCCGCCGGCAATAAAAAGGACGATATTGCCTTCGACGCCACCTTCCGGGCCGCGGCTCCCTTCCAGGTGAACCGTGAAGAGAAAAGAAAGCGGCTTGCTTTCGCGATCGAGTCGTCGGATCTGCAGCGCAAGATCCGGGTCAAGCGTGTGGCAAACCTGGTTTTGTTTTTGGTGGATGCTTCGTGGTCGATGGCCGTTGCCGAGCGGATGAACGCCACCAAGGGCGCGATCCTGTCCCTGCTGACGGATGCCTACCAACGCCGCGACCGCGTGGGCCTGATCGTCTTCCAAAAGGATCGCGCTACTCTCGTTTTGCCCCCGACTAATTCCGTGCAGTTGGCGCAACGCGCTTTGATGGATATCCCTGTTGGCGGAAAGACTCCCCTCTCTGCAGGTCTGTTCCTTGCCGCCGACGTCCTCCGCCAGGAAAAACTTCATCATCCCGATATCGAGCCATTATTGATCGTCCTGACCGATGGAGCGGGCAATGTCTCCATCGGTGCGCTGCCTCCGCAGGAGGAGTCCTATCGCTTCGCCGAGCTGATCGCCCACGAGAAGGTCAAGAGCGTGGTCATCAACATGGAGCATGCCGCCTTCGATCAGGGCCTGGCCCAGCAGCTGGCGAATCATTTGAAAGCGCCTTGCTATGCACTCAGTGAGTTAAAGGCTGAAAGCCTGTATCACACAGTAAAAGAGGAAATGGCCAAGCCGGTCAAGAAATAAAGAGAACTCCGAGTTTTTGAAGACTCGGAGCTCTTTTTTATGGGGTTGCGCTCATCGCACAACGAAAACCCAGATAGTCATGAGAGTTCCATTGAATGTAATGGTTGCGGCTCGTGGTACGGACTGAATTATCTCCGTCGACCCATGAGCCACCTCGCACAACTTTAAATGTACCCGCCTTTACCTCCGGCCCTGTAGGATTGGCTGATGGCGATTTTTGATAGTAATCAATGCCATACCAATCAGACACCCATTCCGATACATTGCCTCCCATATCCAGCGCGCCCGTGGGGCTTGCGCCATCCGGGTAGCTACCTACCTGGGTTGTATCGCCCATGTGGCTTGCATAGTT
>JBLMZU010000437.1:0-5504 GCA_050258995.1 Bacteroidota bacterium | reverse complement strand
GCAGATGCTTTCGGACTTCTGGGAATCATTGTCGCACCACCATTATCGGTCGTCTGTCAGACTCTTTGGAATCTGCTCACGAAGGACCGCCTGGCTCCAGATAAAGCAATGACGGTCTCCGATCTTAAAGAACGACAGGCCAGGCTGTATGTTGCCTTAGACGAGATGGAGGAACCGCCTCTACCATTGATTGTCAGCAGCATGGAGCGACTGGCTGGTCTGCTTGACAAAGCAGAACCAATTTTAGAGGCGACAACCTCCAAGGAACAGGCCGAAGCACCCTTCCCAGTTTCCCCTTAACGACAACACATTATGGGAACATCGAAAACAATGATCTGGAAAAACTCCCCCAAGTGGCGGAGGCAAACACTCCCCGGCTGATGGATGTACCTGGGAAATAATTGTCGTATGATGAGAGTAGGCGAAATGTATATCAGCCTTGCTCTTTAGTCGAGCAAATTGCGTTAATAGAAGGAGACACCCTTGAAGAAGTGTAATGAAGTTATGACGAAGGATCCTATTTGTTGCCTGCCAGGTGATAGTGTAGCCCGGGCAGCAGAATTGATGAAGAGCAGAAATGTTGGTTCAATACCCGTTATTGAAAACGAGAAAACCCATAAGCTGGTTGGCATCGTGACCGATCGCGATCTGGCTTTAACCATCGTCGCCGAAGGGCGCGATGCCAAATTCACGAATGTGGATGCGATCATGACTCACAAGGTTGTTTCCTGCCTGGCTGACGATGATCTGCAAAAAGCACTGGATGCAATGTCGAAACAGAAATTACGCCGCATTCTCATTGTGGATCGTGATCACAAGCTTGTTGGGATCATTACCCAAGCGGACGTGGCAACGCGCGTCGATCAGCCAGAGAAAACTGGCGAAATGGTGAAGGAAATTTCGCGGAACTGATGTCGTGATCGAGACAGCCTAGATGCTTGTTGAATTTACCTGTGTTCGCTGGAGATAAAAATGACAACCGCCCGAGACGACTTGAAGTGGTTCCAGTTCTGCCGGAGGATCCTCCACTGGCAGAATAGATATCATTCCAACCAAAGTGCCGCGGTCGATCATGCCAGGGAACGATCCATCAACATCCTTCAAAAGCGTTATGGCTATAACAGGGACGAGGCAATATTGGAACTGGACAGACATTACTCGAAGGCTCATCTTGGCTGAAGACGACCTGCCCTTCCCGATGAGTTGGGAACATGAAGATAGGTGCAGGATGATTAGTTGCATGATCAGAAGAGGAGAAACGCAATGGAAAGAAAAGTAGGTCTATGGCTTGACCGTAAAAAGGCTGTCATTATAAGCATTGCCGACAAAATCACCGCACGAGCCATAATCATTTCTGATATGGAACATTATGTCCAGTATTCCACAATTGTTCCCGGAGATGGCACGCCAGAGGATCCGCGCGACCGGCGGTTTTGGAATCACCTCGGTGAATATTATGACAAGATCGTCGCGATTATTGATGACGCCGACGAGATCCAAATTTTCGGACCGGATGAAGCCAAATATGAGCTCCAGAAATACCTGGAGGCCGCCGGGCTGGCAGGGCACATCGTCAGCCTGGAAGACGCCGGAACCATGACCGACCTGGAGATCTCCGCAAAAGTCGAGAAACGCTTTCCGAGCCGGTCCCGGTTTGATATTTTCTAGGAAAAAAGTTTCGTGCCGAACCAAGCTGCAGAGAAAACAGCCCTAAGACGGGCGTGAGTACCGAGCAGATTTTGCAAGAAAGAGATTTTCACTTGATCACCGTCCCTGGAAGGAGTACCCACTTGAATGTGACTAAAGATATCTTCGAAGGTAAGTGGGAGCAAATCCGTTCCCAATCCAAAATCTGGTGGAGTTTATTGACCGACGATGATCTTACCAAGGTCGATAAGGCACCCATTAAGTTCGATAAATATATCATGTTACTTCGGGTGAAGTATGGCTATACCCGCGAGCACGCCCGGGAGGAAATCAACAGGCGGGTTACAGCGCTGGATGCCAGTTTATTCACCAATTTTAGAAACCAGGAGAAAAAAAATTGAAGCTGAGCTTGCTTTTTATCCTGATGGATTTCCTCATCGTGCTGGCTTATCCGGTCGTGTTTACGCATGGCCAATTACGCAAGTTCTCAAAACCTGCGAAAGGCGTTCCTCTGGTGAATATTTTCGTACACGACCCAGCCGGGGCAGGCGGATGATCCGTTGGAAGATCCCGGGAACACGAGAATGAGATCATGATAAGAACTCAAAAAATCGACTTTCCAAACCAACAGGTACCTGGCGTTTTTCCTGAGGAGCCTCAAGATTTGAGCGAGGCCCTCGCAGAGCTGCATTTGGACGAAAGCTACCCCGTCATCGTGCTGATCGGCGGCCAGATCGATGCGTCGCACGCCGATGCGACTCGGCAGGGCATCCACACGATCGCGCGGATTGCACATGACATGAATGCTCTGGTCATTTGCGGGGGAACGGATATGGGAGTCATGGCCGAAATTGGCCAGGTCCACTCAAGAAAAGGGTACACATTTCCTCTGCTGGGCATAACGCCCGAAGACCTGGTCACCTGGAAGGATGGACCCTCGAGCACAAAATTTCTATGGTGGGGGAAGCAGCGCTGGCAGCTCGAGCCCCATTACACTCATTTTATCCTGGTGCCCGGCAGTAAGTTCGGAGACGAGTCATCCTGGATCGTAGCCACAGCCACCCTCTTATCCAAGGGCCACCGGTCTGTAACGGTTTTGATCAATGGCGGCGAGGTCTCCAGGCAGGATATCGATTTAAGTTTGAAGGATGGACGCCCGGTCATCGCATTGAGTCGTACCGGGCGCCTGGCTGATGAACTGTCAAGGGATCCTGAGCGGAACAAAATGATCTCGATCGCACCGGCGAATGCGGATCAGCGAATCCTTGACCTGATCCAGGCTGCACTATCCGCCACTGGAAGAATTGTGCCTGCCCAATAAGCAATCGCCTTGAGGCAGGCTGCAAGCTGAAGGTTTCGACCTGGGAGACAGCTTTTCAAGGAGCAACAATGGACCCTGTAATTACATGCCCAAATTGTCAGAGAAAAATAACCGGAGACCCTATCATTGAGGATGCGGCAAAAGGTTTAGGTTCCGATGATCGCTTCATCATCTGCGAATGTGGCGAAAGGATCACTTATTGGCAGATCACGGCCCAGCTCAGGAACCAGAAAAAAGCGAGCACAAAAATACAGGACTGGTTCCACGGACTACGCAAGCACCATGGCTAGAAGGGTGTGACGAACGATGAAAATCCTGCTTGTCTATCCGGAGTTTCCGGATACGTTTTGGAGCTTCAAACACGCCCTCCGTTTCATCCATAAGAAAGCGGGGGCACCGCCTTTGGGTTTGCTGACCGTCGCAGCAATGCTGCCTTCGGACTGGGAGAAACGACTGGCCGATCTCAATGTGAGCCGCCTCTCGGACGAAGACCTGGCATGGGCCGATATTGTTTTCATAAGCGCCATGATTGTGCAAAGGGAGTCGGCCCGGGAGACCATCCAACGCTGTAAGCTGGCCGGCGTAAGAGTCGTTGCAGGGGGCCCGCTCTTTACAATGGAATACGATCAATTCCCGGAGGTGGACCATTTTGTCCTGAACGAGGCAGAGGAGACTTTGAAGCCGTTCCTGTATGACCTGGAAAAGGGCCAGGCTGGACGCGTGTACGCGTCTGACCAGTTCCCCGATCTCCAACAAACCCCTGTCCCGCTTTGGCAACTGGCAAACCTGAAACATTACAGCACGGTCAGCATCCAATTCTCGCGGGGCTGTCCGTTCAATTGTGACTTTTGCAATGTGACCACCCTGCTCGGACATCGCCCGCGCACGAAGACAGCCGCACAGATTATCGCCGAGCTGGACAGCCTCTATGCGCTGGGCTGGCGCCAGGGAGTCTTCTTCGTGGATGACAACTTTATCGGCAACAAAAAACAGATCAAGACCGAGGTCCTGCCGGCCCTGATCGAATGGCGCAAAGGCAGGAGGGGCATGCCGTTCAGTACGGAAGCGTCCATTAACCTGGCCGACGACCCTGAATTGATCCGGCTGATGATACAGGCTGGATTCGATACGGTCTTTGTCGGCATCGAATCCCCCAATGAAGACAGCCTGACTGAATGCAGCAAGAACCAGAACAAGGGCCGCGACCTGTTGGAAAGCGTCCGCCGGCTGCAGCGCGCAGGTCTGCAGGTCCAGGGTGGCTTCATCATTGGGTTCGATAATGATTCGCTCTCGATCTTCCAGCAGCAGATCGATTTTATTCAGAACAGCGGCATCGTGACAGCCATGGTCGGGCTGCTGCAGGCGCCCCTGGGCACACGGCTGTACGAGCGATTGCAAAAGGAAGGCCGCCTGGTCGCGGGCTTTTCAGGCGATAACGTGGACGGCACCACGAATATCCTCCCCAGGATGGGCCTGGACCAGTTAAGGGAAGGCTATCGGGAAGTGCTGAGCCAGATCTATGCCCCCCGGTTCTATTACGACCGTGTCAAGACGTTCCTGCGAGAGTATAAACCGCCCAGAATTCAGGCGCCCCTCGAGCCGCAATATATCCTCGCTCTCCTGCGATCGATATATCATCTGGGGATCCGTGGCGTGGAAAGAGGCGACTACTGGCAGCTCTTTTTCTGGACCCTATTCCGCCGACCACGTCTTTTCCCCCTGGCAGTTACATTGGCGATCTACGGCTTTCACTTCCGCCAGGTCATTGAGCTGCATGTGGGATGAACGCAGGAATTAGACGAGGGGAAGCTTCTGCTTTTTTGTGGTAATACATCCAATCACAGAAAATGGAGTCGACAGAATGGTTGAAAAAACAAGTACTGGCAAAGTCAAAAAAACATCCCGAGGCATGCGCAAACATCTGAGGCGAGTAAAGCAGGAGTCTCGTAAAGCAGGGACTCCGATCAGCGAGTGGAAAAAGAAGGAACGTCCACAACCGACAGCCTCCAAAAAAAGGACATAACGTTCGCGTCGTTAAAAGGCACCGGATCCATCTTCCCGGCCGGATACCGATTTTCAAGCGTGAACAATTACCAGGTCGTTGTCATTGATACGAGCTTATCGGCAAAGTCCCCTTGTTGTCCCTGGCGGATCAGGTTTCACTTCATCTTTTCAACTTTTCAACGGAAGCGCCGGCAAGTATTTGGTACGCATCCTCCTGATCATTATGGACCTGGTCCCTCCTTTGAATTGGTATGTCACCTTCGATCATCTAACGCGAATGCCAGTGATTGATTATTTTGCGTTCCTTCCCAGGCACGGATAATGGCAAATCCATTTTAATTGCGTCCAGCCCATTTGGCTGTACCATGAAAATGAAAGGAGCTCCCATGAATTCGATGACAAACCCGCAGGGGAAGGTTGCGTGGCAGAAGATTGTCGCTTTATATGCCCATCCTGATCTCTCCCGCAGCATCTAGCAAACCATAAACACCCTGGTTCCTTATTTTCTTCTCTTCTATTTGTCGATGCGAAG
>JBLMZU010000436.1:0-9459 GCA_050258995.1 Bacteroidota bacterium | reverse complement strand
GAACGCGTTTTCTTTGTGGCGGGGAGGACCGGATTCGAATATCATCCCCTTATGGAGGCCTGCGACCGAACAAAAACGCGCTCCTCGCGGAACGCGTTTTCCTTGTGGCGGGGAGGACAGGATTCGAACCTGCGACCGAGGATTTCGCCCCGGTAACCGCTTAGCAGGCGGCCCCATTCGACCACTCTGGCACCTCCCCAAATGTTTTACGATTTGAGAATGATCATTTTCGATTGTCAATCATAAATCTAAAATCACAAATCATCAATCGTATGGCGGAGGGAGTGGGATTCGAACCCACGTTGGTGTGACCCAAACATGTTTTCAAGACATGCGCCTTCGGCCGCTCGGCCATCCCTCCACAAACCTCCGATATGACTCGGAAGCGGACGTCATTTTACCATAAGGCAAATATCATTGGGAGAAATGGCAGTGGAATCTCAAATAACCCATTGATCCTGCGGCCAGCCTTACGAAAAAGTATTCATCCAGGGAGAATTAGAGTGGCTTCCTGTGTTAGAATTTTTATGAAATCGATTGACTGGGTGGTAAAGCATTAGCCTTGACTCTTATAACCACAAAATTCCATCGAAATTTCTTGCCGAAGCGATTCAGGAGGCGACCTTATGAAAGCAAATGTCTCTGCAAAAGGCTATACCAATGTTCTTCTGGTACTAAACATGAAGCGATTTGTCCATGAGCAGGATCAGGCAAGATTTGAAAGAATCAGAGGCAGGGATGAACTTACCCGTACCTTGCGCGACCTGTGGCCTCTAAAACTTGCCAATCAGGAGGTATTCATTACCGTTGAAGAGGATAAGCGTCGACGCGAGAGACCAGAAGCGATGACAGCAGAACAGGTTGGATTTGCGACGGGTGTTTTTCGTTCCCTCATGCTTGAAAAGTTCACGTTTCCCGTGTACGCGTTGGACAGAGAAAAAGTGAAGTTTAGTAACGAATTGATGTCGAATTTTCAATTTAAAACACTTTTTCTTCGCATCTGGGAGAAATGGTCGATTTATATACGCCCTACAAATACAGGTTTTTTTGTAATCCGTTTGACAAACCGCCATCGGGATCGACCCAGATCGTTCATCAAATTAGCGCAGGATACCCGCCGTTTACAAGAATCATTGGATATTCGCAGTGCACAAAATTGGCTGCGCAATTCTCGTCAGAAGTATGCCAGCGACCCGCAAATTCTTGCAGAGAAGGAGGGTTCTGTTCAGGCATTTCTCGCATGGCTTGGTGTAGATGAGAGTTATACAGGGGATGTCCTGTATTATCCGGTCCAATGGCGGCTTGCAATGGAGGTCTGCAGCCGTTTTGTTGAAGCCATTGGGTCCGAGATATTTGTGGATGGTGATCAAGCCCCCATTCGCCTCCAAGTGCCGAAACCAAGTATTTCCATTCCTTTACATGACTCCTATGTTGTTCATCATTTCACTGAAGTCTTTGCAGATGGCGAACTTGTAAAAAAGATCGATCCAAATAAATCAACTGGAAAACTACAGGTAGCAATTGACTTAAACGATATAAGAAAACATCCCGAAATTAGACAGGCTTTTGCCAATTTGATCGAAGGTTCCATTTTAATGTCAGAATTGCCTGGAGATCCTCTTGATACGCTGGATGATATGACCAGCTTCTTTCCAAAGCATCGCTGGAAGATAGTGGATGGAATTCGCGATCAGAATCAAGCTACCTGGAACGATGAACTTTGTCTGATGACATCCCGAACTGCCATTCTTATGCCGTCACAGAAGTGGCGTAACTATGAACTTGTCGTTTCTTCCGTTCCAAGTTCCACCTTGCGCGTTAATTACTACCGCTACTGGGGGGCAATCGAGAGGTTAATCGAATTCGTGGTGGAAATTCGGGTAATGGCACAATTACTGGAAAGCGCTTCCTACGACATACTCGTGGAACTCTCAGAGAGGATCTATCAAACGCAATCAAAATTATTTAGCGGCGACATCATTATGGACGAGCGGCTACCTGAATTGGTTGCCCAGGCGGCTGCGATGAGGCACCAGGCAGCCTTGTGTGAAAGCCTGAGTCACCCCCTGCTTTGGAGCAGGGCAGACTTTGCCATTTCAAAGGCAGATTACCTTTTGGGGCAACTTGGGGTTCCGCGGATTCTGGAGCATATCGAGCGCAACATTAATAGTATCGTAGAATTTGTGAATCATATCGATGAGCTTTATATTGCTGATCTCTCAGAGAAGAGTAATGATAATGATGCTCGACTCTCAAGGGTTTTGGCGGCTGCATCCCTGACTCTCACAATTTTGATCCTTCCTTCCTTCTGGGCCGATATTGGCAAAACCACCTTTACGTATTCTTCTGTCATGCCGTATGTAGAAAAGGTTGGAGACCTGCTGGCTATTCTTCTAATTGCTTCAGCATTTATTTTGCTTTTTATTGCTTTTCAAATGGAACAACAAATTAAAGATAGACTAAAGAGGTTAAAAGACCGGCGGAACGGTAATAACAGTTGAATGAGAAGGAAGATGCGTGCAGTCTGTTGCATATTATTTTGTCTACAGAGTGAGAAATCCAAAATCTGGACACAATTGGTATAATCTGCCTCCTATGAAATACCATATCTGGACCGAAGGATGCCAGATGAACGTGGCCGATTCCCAGCGGGTTGGCTCGTCGCTCGAGCATCTCGGATACACTTCTACCGATAGAGCCGAGGAAGCGGACGTTATTGTTTTAAACACCTGTGTCGTGCGCCAGTCTGCCGAGGACAAGGCGCTCGGGCGGCTCTCGTCCCTGCTCCCGTTAAAGCGGCAGAATCCAAACCTGGTGATCAACCTGATGGGATGCCTGGTCGGCGTCCGCGGCGCGGAGAAGCTGCGCGAGAAGCTTCCGTATGTGGATGTCTTTTCCCCGCCCTCCGACCCGGGGCCGCTCGTCTCCTACCTCAGCCAGGGCGAGATCCGTTCCATTGAGGACTCGGAAACGACCCGCCGTTTCCTGATGATGGACGATGAGCTGATCCTCCCGCAGCACGAGCGTGGCCAGCTGGTCAGCGCGCATGTGCCGGTGGTGTATGGCTGCTCGCATGCCTGCACATTCTGCATCATCCCATTCCGGCGCGGGGTCGAGCGCAGCCGCCCGGTCGGGGACATCGTGGCGGAGATCCGCTCGCTGGCCGTCCAGGGCGTCAAGGAGGTGACCCTCCTCGGCCAGATCGTGGATCGCTATGGCAAGGATATCCCGGATGGTCCCAACCTGGCGGCGCTTCTGCGTATTGTCCATGAGATCGATGGCATTGAAAGAATCCGCTTCCTGACCTCCCATCCCAATTATTTTGGCGATGATTTAATGGAAGCTGTTGCAGAACTTCCAAAAGTGATGCCGCACATCGAAGTCCCGATCCAGGCCGGTGACGATGATGTGCTCCTCAATATGAAGCGCGGCTACACCCAAAAGGATTACCGCGACCTGGTCGAAAGGATCCGCAGGAAGATCCCTCACTGCTCCATCGCGACCGACATCATCGTCGGCTTCCCCGGTGAGACCGATGAGCAGTTCATGCAGACCCATCAGGTACTCGCCGATCTCAAGCTGGATGTCGCCCACCTGGCGCGCTACTCCTCGCGCGAAGGCACCGTCGCCACCCGCCGGATGGTCGATAATGTGAGTGACGAGGAGAAGATGCGCCGCTTCCGTATGCTGGAGGAACTGCAGGAAGAGGTCGTGGCACAGATTAACAGCAAATATCTTGGCGAAACCGTGGAAGTCCTTTTTGAGGATAAGGTCAAGAATCGCTGGAAGGGGCGCACGCCCACCAACAAGCTGGTCTTCGTGGAATCGGAGCAGGATCTGAAGGGCAGGATCCTGCCTGTGACGGTTACCTGGACCGGACCCTGGTCCATGCAGGCGAACCTGGCCGGGGAGCGCACCCAGAAGCAGCCGGAATTAATCAATCTGTAGAGCGAGAGTACTCTCGCTCTACTTTTTGAGGGAGCAATGAGCAAAAAGAAAAGAGTCCGTCCCCTGGCAATTTGTGTATTCCGCCATGCTGACAAGATCCTGGTTGCAGAGGGATACGATTCGGTCAAGGATGAATATTTTTACCGTCCCCTGGGTGGCGGGATCGAGTTCGGTGAGCCCGGTACAGAAACCATCTGCCGCGAGCTAATGGAGGAGATCAACGCCGAGGTGGATCCACAAAGCCTGAAGTACCTTGGCGCTGTGGAGAATATCTTTCGTTTCAATGGGAAAAAGGGGCACGAGATCCTGTTGATCTATGATGGAAGTCTCAAAGAGCCTGCATTGTATGAGCAGACTGTGATCGAAGGGAAAGAAGATCGAGGCGAGAAATTCCGGGCGATCTGGAAGAGCATTGATGAATTCGGTGAGGGGAAATCCATCCTGTATCCGATAGGCTTGTTGGAAATGCTTTTATAAGATTAAATTCATGAAGAAAAGGCTTCTCTTTTTCAATCCAATCCTTTTCCTGATCCTTGCAAGCTCTCTTTTTTCTTGTCCATTCAGTGTACGTGCATCTTCCTTGGCCGGTGAAAGAACACTGGTTCTTTACGACGCGTCTTCCGGCGCGGTCCCCGGCGAGTCGCTCCTGGACTTTATCGAGTTTCCACCCGGCAGCGCCTCTGTCACCTATTCAGAGGATGCAACCGTTTTGGATACGACGCCGTCCGGCAACAATACCGTTGCTGGTTGGACGTCCGGCCAGGCGACGACGGCCGGGTTCCCGGTCCTGGATCGGACGACGGGCATGCAGGTGAATTTCACCCTGCAGGTGGAAAGTGAATCACATGCAAGGGATAACCGCTGCGGGCTCAGTGCCATCATTCTTGATCAGAATGCCAGAGGAATCGAATTGTGCATCTGGGAAAATGAGATCTGGGCCCAAAATGATGCAGACACCGGGGGCCTATTCACGCATGGCGAGGGTGCCGCCTTTTCAAGCGCATCCGGTTTGACAGATTATCAAGTGATGATGCTGGGGGACACGTATACATTGACGGCCAATGCCCAGCCTCTTCTGAGCGGACCGATACGCGATTACAGCTCATTTGAAGGCTTCCCTGATCCATACGAAACGCCGAACTTCCTTTTCCTGGGTGATGACACAAGGTCCGGTGAGGCGCGTATCCGGCACCGATTTCTGTCTGTCACAGGCACCGATCCAGGTACAGTTCCTGGTATCAGTACTTCCCAGCCGGTTGCTTCCTCAATGCCTCAACCGACTGTCAGCCCGGTTGCAACACCGTCCCCAACGCCGACCGGCGGCGTTCCGGCGCTTTGCTCATCCGGCTGGCTGATTGTAGGCGCCGCGATGACCGGTGCCGTGTTGATCAGGAAGCGAAGTCGCTAACTTGCAAACCTGGTTTCAGGCAATGGAAATGCTAAAATAACATCACCAATATCAAGGAGAAGCCATGACCGCCAAACCCAAAGCATTGCTCATCACTGCCTGGACATTTCTCCTGCTTGCCTCAATTTTACCGAGGATCGTTCTGCAGGAGGTCTTCAAGTATCCAGTATCGGAAGGCCGGGGGGCGGCAATTGCGGGGGGCGTATTGTTGATCGGGCTGGTACTGACCCAGGTGTGGTCCACAGTTCGAGAGCTGCGTCCCTTCTTTATTTTGGGACTGGTATTGGTGGGGGTGGAATGGTTTGTTTTCACAAGAGTGGATCAACTACCCCTTTATCAGGCCTGGCTGAACAACCCCTCCTTCAATGTCTATATGCTTGCCGAGCAATCGCTGCGGCTGATGGTCACGCTGGCGATCATTGCCGCGCTGTTTGTCATGAAGAAGCAAGCTGGTGCATTTTTTCTTGCGAAAGGAAATACAGGTGCGCCGGTGGAACCTGTCGGCTGGCTGGGTATCAAGGAGGGTGAGCGGTGGAACAGGCTGGGTCCGCTCTTTGCGCTCATCATCAGCTCCGGCACGCTCGCATTCCTGGTCCTAGCGGGCCGTCCGCCCATGAACCTTGTCCTCCGCGCCCTGCCGTTTCTTCCCGCGATCCTGGTCGCGGCCGCCTTGAATGCATTCAACGAGGAGATGACCTATAAAGCCTCGTTCCTGTCCGTACTGGAGGATGTGGTCGGCAAACACCAGTCTCTTTGGTTGATGGCAGCTTATTTTGGAATTGGGCATTATTATGGCATACCTTATGGCGTTATCGGCGTGATCATGGCCGGATTTTTGGGCTGGTTCCTGGGCAAATCCATGCTGGAGACGCGCGGACTGTGGTGGGCCTGGTTCATCCATTTCTGGCAGGATGTCTTGATCTTCTCATTCCTGGCGATCGGCTCGATTAAGCCAGGCGGATAAATTCGAAAGGAGTCAAATATGCGCTGGGATGAATTAACAGGGGACTTGTTTGTGCAGGCAGTTCAGGAAGTGGAAGAGGTATGCCTGCTGCCTTTGTCATGCATCGAGCGGCACGGACATCACCTGCCGCTGGCGACCGACATGTTCATTGGCCGGGAGCTTTGCAACCGGGCCGCGGCCCTGGAACCCGCGATTGTCTTCCCGGATTACATCTATACCCAGATCCTGGAGGCGCGTCATTATCCAGGTTGCATCGGCATCGAACCGGATTTGATCATCCGCCTTCTGGAAAATACCTGCCGCGAGATCGCCCGCAATGGGTTGAAAAAGATCGTGATCGTCAATGCCCATGGCGGCAATGACAATCTAATCCATTATTTTGCGCAGATCCAGCTGGCGAGTCCCAGGGACTATGTCGTCTATATTGCGGAGAGAAACCTTGGTCCCGAAGATGAAGCTGCGGTCCAGGCATTGTGGGAAACCACTGTGGATGGACATGCTGGGGAGGAAGAAACCAGCGCGATCCTGGCAATCCGCCCGGACCTGGTAAAAAGGGACACGATGCCATCTGATGGGGAAGGGCAGCCGCTCGCTCGCTTACAGCACCTGCGCGACATGAATATCGATATGGGAGTATGGTGGTACGCAGATCATCCCAGCCACTATCGCGGGGATGGAATCCCCGCCACAGCGGAAAAGGGAAATGCCTGGCTGGATGCACGTGCCCGCGGTCTGGCAAGATCCATCCGGGCGATCAAGAAGGATCTGGAGACGAAGCGCCTGCAGGATGAATTCTTTGGAAGACTGAATCTCCCGTAAAATAAATAAGGAGTAAATCAGGGAACAGGTAAGGGAATTTGGCCTTACCTGTTCTTCTTTAATCCAATTTTTCAGCTTGACAAACAATCCTATATTTGGTAAAGTAAATATATATTAGATAAAGTAATACTTTATCTAATTATATCCTTACTCATGCCTGCGAAAACTCCTCCGACCCGTAAATACGACTCGTCCCGCCGCCAGGCCCAGGCCCGGCAGACGCGTCTTCAGATCGTGGAAGCGGCTCGCGTGCTTTTTCTGGAGCGTGGGTATGCAGGTACCTCCATTGAAGCGATTGCCGAAAAGGCGTGCGTCGCCCCGGAGACGATTTACGCAACCTTTAAGAACAAACGCAATGTCCTGTCCTTTCTGTTCGATATCTCCATCGGCGGTGATGACGAGGATATCCGCTTGCTGGATCGCCCGGATCCGCAGGCGGTGCTGAAGGAAACGGATCAGCACCGCCTGTTGACGCTGTTTGCCAGGGACATCACGAAAATCCTTCAGCGAGCGGCTCCAGTTTTCGAGATCCTGCGGATTGCGGCAAAAACTGAACCGGAGATCGCCGAACTGGTCCAGAGCCTTGTTCGGGAACGATTGGCGAATATGAACATGGTGGCAAAAAAGGTTGCTGAAAACGGTCCTTTACGGGAAGGCTTGACTCGTGTGCATGCTGCCGAGCTGATCTGGTCCATGACCAGCCCCGAGCTCTATCTTTTGTTGACGCGCGATCTCCATTGGACGGATGAACAGTATACCCACTGGCTGACTGACACGTTGATCCGGTTATTGCTGCCGTGATATTTATTGTCCATTTCTGATACAGCATATTTTAGACATAAGGAGAGAAAAATGAGTACAAAAGTTGACCACCCAAATGCCAGGATCGATGCACCGGTACTGCTGGCAGTTACCATTCTGCTGACGATCGCTTTACAGTGGCTGATCCCTCTGCCATTCTTCCCCGGCCTGCCCAGCCGCATTCTTGGAGCGATCCTGTTTTTCGGTGGATTCGCATTGGGCTTCCCTGCCTGGCGCGGCATGTTGCGCGCGAAAACATCTCCCAACCCTCACCGCTCCGCCACAGCTCTTGTACGAGATGTGTCCTATCAATTTACTCGTAACCCGATGTACCTGGGGATGTTGGTCTCGTATGCAGGCCTGTTCGTTTTCTTCCAGAATCCATGGTTTCTGCTATTTCTACCTTTCCTGATCTGGTCATTCACCTCCTGGGTGATCGTCCCGGAGGAAAAATACCTGGAGGAAAAGTTCGGCAGCGAATATCTGGACTTTAAGTCACGCGTCCATCGCTGGATATAAACAAACAAGCCGGCTCGAGTTGAGCCGGCTTGCGTTCACTCCTGCCTGGATCCTACTTCACCAGGTTTCGCAGCACCGTATGGAGAATGCCGCCATTGCGGTAATAGTTCACTTCCACATCGGTGTTCAGCATGGCAGTGACTTGGAACTCCACGACCGAGTTGTCGATCCTGGTTGCCCGGACGGTCAGCACCGATTTGGGAGCCATGGTATCGCTTAAGCCCACGATGTCAAATTTCTCATCGCCCTGGAGGCCGAGTGTTTCAGCGTTCTGGCCTTCCATGAACCTCAACGGCAGGATGCCCATGCCGACCAGGTTGGAACGGTGGATGCGCTCGAAGGACTCAGCAATGACCGCCTTCACACCCTGCAGCAGCGGACCCTTCGCCGCCCAGTCACGGCTGGAGCCGGTACCGTACTCTTTTCCGGCGATCACGATGGCGGGAACGCCTTCCTTCTCATACTGCATCGCCGCGTCATAGATGCTCATCTCGGTTCCATCGGGGAAGTGCTTGGTCAGGTTGCCTTCCTTCGGGGAAACCAGCAGGTTCTTGATGCGAATGTTGGCGAACGTGCCGCGCGCCATCACCAGGTCGTTGCCGCGGCGCGAGCCGTAGGAATTGAAATCCTTGGGCTGAATGCCCAGGCTTTGCAGGTATTTGCCGGCCGGGGAATCGGTGGCGATGTTGCCGGCCGGGGAGATGTGGTCGGTCGTGATCGAATCGCCGAACAGGCCCAGGACGCGTGCCCCATGGATATCGCTGACCTCGGGTACATCCAGGGTCAAAGACTGGAAGTAGGGCGGGTGATGGATATAGGATGACTTCTCATCCCACTTGTAAATCTCACCGCCCGAGACCTCGATATTCTTCCATATCTCGGAGCCTTCGAAGACGCTGGCATAACGATCCTCGAACATGCCGACGTTCAGACTTGTGGCAATCGTCTCGGCAATCTCCTTCTGGGTGGGCCTGATATCTTTGAGGTAAACAGGACCATC
>JBLMZU010000435.1:0-5132 GCA_050258995.1 Bacteroidota bacterium | reverse complement strand
ATGCGCACTCGTCCGGTGCGGCTGCATGCGGTGCTCCACGCACAGCCAAAGTACATGACCTTTTTGAGCCACATCCCCAAATATCAGGACCAAAGCTATTTCAATACGCATCTCATGCGCTGGCAGCCTGAGACGATCATCAATCTGCCGGAGGGAATCGGGATTCTGCCTTTCCTGCTGCCCGGTTCCCGGCATTTGATGGTCGAAACCATGCTTTTGATGCGAGACCACCAGGTCGTGGCCTGGCCGCAGCATGGCGTGATCGTCCGGGCGGACGAGTCGATTTTCCATGCCCTGGACCTGGTCGAATACGTGGAAACGGCGGCGCAATACGAGGTTTTGAACCTGTCCACGGGCGAAACAAGCAGTGGGATCGAAGCCCGCCATCTGCGGGAGATCGCCGAGATTTGGAATGTCAGACAAAAGGTGTTCTAAGGAAAAAGGTCCCTGCTTTGCTTGCCAGTCTGCCTGTTTACGTCTATACTTTGCCCACTGCCGATGTTCAAAATAGATAGTTTTTACGCAAATTAGCAGGTTAAAATCCAAATTTGAGGTAGAAAGCAGCGGTTTCTGCATTATTCGACCCAAGGAGATACAACCATGGCTACTGTTCGAGATATGATCCGTAAAAAGGGCAGTGAGGTTTACTCAATTTCGCCGGAATCGAGCGTTTATGAGGCGCTGGACGCCATGGCGAACCATAACACAGGCGCCTTGCTTGTCATGGAGGGCGAAAAGATGGTGGGGATTTTGTCCGAGCGTGACTGTGTGCGCAAGGTGGACCTGCAGGGGAGAAGTGCTAGGGAAACAAAAGTCAGCGAGATCATGACAGGGGACGTTATCACCGTGAGCTGCGACCAGCCACTGGAGGAATGCATGCATCTCATGCTCGATAAAGGCATCCGCCACCTGCCGGTATACGACAACCAGGAATTGATGGGTTTTGTCTCGGTGCGGGATATGCTGGGCGAGATGATCGAAATGCAGCAGATGATGCTCCATGAGCTGGAACGTTACATTACGGGTGGCGGACGGTAATTCCGCTCCAATTCTAAACTTGTCAAAGGAACCATCTGAATGATCCTTCCCGAGTGGACAATCACTGAACTGCAGGAAAAGATGGAATCGGGCGAACTGACCGCGCGCCGGATCGCCGAACTGTACCTGGAGCGCGTCCAGTCCGTGGACAAGAGTGGGCCGTATATCAATTCGGTGATCGAGCTCAACCCGGACACACTCGAGATCGCCGACGCGCTGGATGAGGAGCGCAAGGCCGGGAAGACGCGCGGTTCCCTGCATGGCATCCCCATCCTGATCAAGGACAATATCGATACCCACGACCGCATGCAGACCACGGCCGGCTCGCTGGCTTTGGAAGGGAATATCGCCGAGAAGGATGCATTTGTCGTCAGGCAGCTTCGTAAGGCGGGGGCTGTGATTCTGGGCAAGACCAACCTGAGCGAATGGGCCAATTTCCGCGGCAAGCGATCGGTCAGTGGATGGTCATCGCGCGGTGGGCTGACCCGCAATCCCTATGCACTGGACAGAACTGCCTGCGGTTCCTCCTCCGGATCTGGCGCGTCGGTTGCGGCTAATTTATGTGCAGCAGCCGTTGGAACAGAGACGGACGGCTCCATCATTTGCCCCTCCCAGACTAATGGGATCGTCGGCATCAAGCCCACCCTGGGATTGATCAGCCGCAGCGGCATCATCCCGATCGCTCACAGCCAGGATACGGCCGGCCCCATGGCGCGGACCGTCGCAGACGCCGCGATCCTGCTCGGGGCGATGACCGGCATCGATGAGCGGGACTCTGCCACCCGTCTAAGCAGGAAGCGGGGCTCATCCAATTATCTAAAGCCCCTCGATTTGGACGGCCTCAAAGGTGCGCGCATCGGCGTCGCCCGGAACATGGCCGGGAGCAATCCGCGTGTCCTTAAGATCTTTGAATTTTGCATCGAAGTGCTCAAGAAGCTGGGTGCAGTCGTGATCGATCCGGCGGATGTTCTCAACTTCGACAAGTTTGGCAAGACTGAGATCGAAGTGCTGCATTACGAATTCAAGTCTGATCTGAACAAATACCTGAGCACCCTCCCTGAAAGTGCGCCTGTCCATTCCCTGGAGGATGTGATCAAATTCAACGAGGAAAATAGGGATAAGGTCATGCCTTATTTCGGGCACGAACATATGATAAGCGCCCAGGAAAAAGGCACGCTGCGCGATAAAAAGTATCGTGATGCCCTGGCCCGCAACCTCCTGTACGCCCGCTCGAAAGGGATCGACGCAACCCTGCGCAAGCATAAGCTCGACGCGATCGTTGTCCCCTCCGGCGGCCCGGCCTGGACCATCGACCTGGTCAACGGCGATTCGAGCAACTGGGACATGGAAAGCACCTCGCCTGCAGCAGTGGCCGGGTATCCCCATATCACCGTCCCGGCCGGTTATGTCTTCGGCTTGCCGGTCGGGCTTTCCTTTTTTGGGAAGGCCTGGCAGGAGGCGACCCTCATCAAGCTTGCGTATGCCTTCGAACAGGCCACCCAGCTTCGCAGAATGCCGCGTTTCCTGCCGAGTGCAAACCTGAACCCCTGAGCTGTCCGTTCGTTCCTTTATAAATCCTTTAGAAGTTAATAAATTCCTCGCCGGTTTTCTTGTCAGACAAATTCTTTGGGTCTATACTTCCTCTTCGGAGAACCAATGCCTGAATTTGACCTTGCACCCGTACAATCTGCCATCGAGGCGTATATCCCGTTGGGCCGCTCGGGGCTGCTGCCCGCCCTGCACGCGGCCCAAAAAGTTTATGGCTGGCTGCCGGAAGAGGTGGCTGCCGAAGTTGCTCGATCCCTGCATGTCCCGCTTGCGGATGTGCATGGCGTGATCGAGTTCTACACCATGTTCTACAATGAGCCGGTCGGCAAAAAGATTATCCGGGTCTGCACGGACCAGGCCTGCTCGTTGAAAAACGGGAAGGGGATCCTGCAGCATCTTTGCGATCATCATGGTGTCCAACCCGGTGAAACCACGGCAGGACAGGCTGTAACCATCGAATCCAGTCCATGCCTGGGACTGTGTGAGCTGGCTCCCAATGCCCTGGTGGACGACCAGGCCGAGACATCCATCGACCTCGAAAAGAACACCTATGATTTGGGCCGCCCGCCCTCCCATGTATTTGGCACGCTTCGTCTTCTAACGGCCAACTGCGGCCACGGGACGACCTCGCTTGCTGCATACGGGAAATATGCATCCTTTGAGAAGGCCCTGACAATGAAGCCCGTGGATGTTGTGGCAGAGCTGAAAGCCTCCGGCCTGGTGGGACGCGGTGGAGCGGCATTCCCGACCGGAATCAAGGGAGAAGGCGCAGCCACAGTCCAGGCCGATCAGAAATATGTTGTTTGCAACGCAGATGAATCCGAGCCCGGCACCTTCAAGGATCGCATCCTGCTGCTCGACGATCCGCACCGTACGATCGAGGGGATGCTGATCGGGGCGTATGCCATCGGCGCAAGCAAAGGTTATATTTACCTGCGCGGGGAATATCCCTACGTCCTGCCGGTCCTGGAAAATGCCCTGCGGGAAGCCAGGGAGGCAGGCCTGCTCGGCGAAAACATCTTGGGTTCGAATTTTTCCTTTGATCTTGAATTACGCCTTGGCGCGGGCGCCTATATATGTGGCGAGGAGACCGCACTGTTTGAGTCGATCGAAGGGAAGCGCGGCTTCCCACGCGTGAAGCCGCCTTTCCCGACGACCCATGGCCTGTTCGGCAAGCCAACGGTCATCAATAATGTCGAGACCATCTGTAATGTCCCATTGATCGTTTCGATGGGCTCCGCGGAATATAGAAAGTTCGGTACGGAAAAATCCCCCGGCCCCAAGCTGTTTTGTGTATCCGGCGATGTGGCCCGCCCGGGCCTGTACGAAGTTCCCTTCGGTGTCACCTTGCGCGAGCTGTTGGAAATGGCGGGAGGAGTGGCAGGAAATAAGAAATTACAGGCGGTCCTGTTCGGCGGTGCGGCGGGGGCCTTTGCCACCGAGAAGCACCTGGACGTGAAACTGACATTTGAGGATCTGCGTGCGGCCGGCCTGCCGCTGGGATCGGGCGTAGTCATGGTCTTCGATGAGACCCGCGACATGCGTACCTCCTTCAAGGAGCTGGGACATTTCTTTGCCCATGAATCATGTGGGAAGTGCTATCCCTGCCAGATGGGCACCCAGCGCCAGAAGGAGATCCTGGATCGCATTGCCGGTGGAGGCGTATTGCCTGGCGATATGGTCCGCCTGCAAGATGTCGGCTGGACGATGACCGACGCCTCCCTGTGCGGCCTGGGGCAGACGGCGGCAAGTGCGGTCTTATCTGCGATCAAGTTGTGGCCGGAGTTGTTCGGCGCTTAAACGTTATCAGTTTCAAACGTCGAAACGTTTTCCAAGGTGAATTATGGCAATTACGCTGACAATGGATGGCAAGGAACTAACGATCGAAGAGGGGCAGACCCTGCTCGAGGCTGCCCGCGAGAATGGAATCGACATCCCGACCATTTGCTTCCACGAGGCGACCACCGCGAACGGACTATGCCGTATGTGTGTAGTGGAAGTGGATGGCATGAGGCTCCTGCAGCCGGCCTGCATCGTCCAGGCGGCGGCGAATATGAAGGTCAGGACGCGCAGCGAGCGCGTGGACCGGGCGCGCAGAACGGTCCTGGAAATGCTGGCTTCCACGATGGATCTGTCCGAGTCGGAGGAGATCCAGTTCATGATCCGGGAATACGGCGCAGACGTGGAACGCTTCCCGGATGCAGTGCGCCGCGAGGTGGCGCTCAAGGACGATAATCCAATGTACGTGCGGGATTACTCCAAGTGCCTGCTCTGCTGGCGCTGCGTACAGGTCTGTGCGGACGACGCACAGTACACCTACGCCATCAACTTCAATGGCCGCGGCTTTGAGACCCAGATTGGTACGTTCTTCGATCGGACCATCCCCGAAACAACCTGTGTGCTATGCGGCCAGTGTGTTGGCGTATGTCCGACCGGAGCGCTGAAGCCAAAACGCGAGTATCTGCTGCAGCAGGGAGTCAGCCCGGCTGAAATCAGTGTGATGAATACAGGAAGAAAGAAGCGCAGGAACGCTTAAACGAAGAAGT
>JBLMZU010000434.1:0-9279 GCA_050258995.1 Bacteroidota bacterium | reverse complement strand
AAAGAATGATCGTTTTATCCGCGCCCCCCGAGGCGATGGTTTTTCCATCCGGGCTGAACGCGACAGAATTCACTGCGCCGGAATGGCCTATCAGATACCGGTCTAATTGAGGATGGCTCCGGGTATTGTCAAGCAGCAGACCCAGGGTTTGCGGATTGCTGCCCAATTGGCGGAATGCCTCCACCCCCAACAGCAAGGAGGTCTGCAGGCGATGGTCCCGAAGCAGGGCAGATTGGGCGGCCACCTCCCGGAGGTGGGCGATACGCGTCTGTTGCTGTGCCAGGTTCGCCTGCCAAAATCCGTATACAGCCAGCGCTGCCATGATGACTGCCCCTGTCAGGGCAACTGTCATTAGGGTCCTGCGCTGACGATCAACTGCCTGGCGGCTTAAGATGAGATATTCGCGTTGCAGGTCTGTGGGATGAGGTTCCTTCGAGGAGTTTCGGGCGAGTTGCAGCTCGGCATCCCGTAGCTCCTGGCCGCGAAGCAGAAAACTTCCTTCGCGGCTGTTTCTGTCCCACTCCAGGGCATCCATCTGGATCTGGCGATGGGCCTCGACCCAGGCATAGTCGGTTTTTATGGCGGTGGTTAATTTTTTCAGGCTTTGTTCAAAGTCATCCTGCGGCCGGAAAAATATCCAATTGTGAGAGCTGATCTCGGGCGGACATTCATCCGCCTGAACATCGCGCAGGACAAGGGGGACCAGCCGCTTGCCGTTTTTTACTGCGTGCTCGATCTCCTGCCGGCAGACCTTGGAATTGATGGAATCAGGACTGATGTTGAAAACAAAAATGTCGGATTCTTCGATCCCTTTTTCGACCTCCGGCCACCAGTCGACGGTGGGTGGGATGCCCTCCCAGTCGATCCAGAATTCCATGCCCTGGGCACTGAAGGCCTGTGTTAATTTGCGGACTGCATCAATGTCCTTGCGCGAGTATGAGATGAAGAGCTTGGTCAAAACCGGGCGTCCTTATTCTTCTGGGTCGACTGCTGCTTGTGGTGGGCTAATTGTAGCGTGAAATGGAGAACCTGGCTAAAGTTTGGCCAAATTTTAGGAAATCATTGCAAGCCGCTTAAATGAAAAATCCCGCGGACAGCCAATCCGCAGGATTTTTCATTTTTGAAGTTTTCTTATCCAGGGCTCGTTTTTCCGTCTTCATTTTCTGGAAAAAGATACTTGGCCGGGTTGCGGTCGAAGGCTTCCTTGCAGCCATCGGAGCAGAAGTAATAGATCTCTCCGTCAAATTCGGACCGGGCCGGGGCCGTGTCGATGTTGATCTGCATGCCACATACGGGGTCTTCGATCATTCCAAGCATGGTTGCTCCTTTCTGCCATACTCCGGTTAACGTCCTGACCACCCTGCTGTTATTATAGTTAAACTGCTCTTACTTTCAAGTCCCTTTTTTTATTCGGCGACTCTGTCGCGGGTATAAAGATGGATCAGCACAGCGCCCAGGATCAATGCCGGCAGGACGATCAAGCCAGCCTCTGGGCCAAACACTCCTCCGGTCCACACCGCGGGACCGTGGACCTCAATCCGCGTCAAGGGGTAAATGTCCAGGCCTGAGACGGGGAAGCCGAATCCCACGCTTTCGAAGAAATTCCAGCCGAGGTGCATACCCATGGGTAGCCAGAGCTGCCGGGTGCGGATATAGGCATATGCAAAAAACAGGCCTGCCACGAATATGCCCAGCGTGCTGGCCCAATTTGCACCGGGGTTGGAGAGGTGCAAAAGTCCGAAAATCGCCGAGGAAAGGACCACGCCCCAAAACAGATTAAGACCGCTGGCGATGGTCTGCAACTGATAGCCACGGCATAAAAGTTCCTCGTTCCAGGCAACAAGAATGAAGATGATGATGAAGAGCAGCGTGTTCCTTACGACGAGGCCGAGGGGATCGACCTGCCAGGCAAATCCTTTAAAGGTGACCCAGCCGAGCGCGGACATGAGCAGGTAGATCAGCCCCATTTGAAGGAAGGTGATCAGGATCCCGATAAAAATATCCACAAGCGTTCGATTGCTGAGTTTTAATCCCAGGCTCTCGATGGAGCGCTTGTCAAGAAAGCGCCTTGCCAGGAATACGGAGCCAGTAACCGCAAACGTTTCAGCGATCCCCGAGAGTAGTATATATTCCGGCGGGAGGCTGGAAATTGTGGTAAATAGGGAGGGATCCAGGATAAGCAGGATCAGAACAAGAACTACGCCGAGACACCCCAATATAAAAAGCAACAGGAGGGACTGCAGCAAAAGCCGCCAGCCGGCCCGCAAGCGGGGCTCATCCGGAGAGAAAAAAACATCATTCAGAAGGGGACGTTTTGGGGAGGATGGATTCTCATTCATCATGTGGATTGCTCAGGGAACTTCATAAACGGAGTAGACTCTGTCTGGGGTCTGACCAGTCAGTGTTAATTGGGCCAGGGTTTCTTGAAGCAGGTTTTGCGTGGCGGGAGGAAATTTATACGATGCATTTTCACGCAGGAAATCCAGCCCTCTCTCATACACGAGGATATGGGTGTAGTGTTCCGACTTCCAGTGCTGGAGAATCGCCTCCGGTGTTTTATAGAGAAAAACATCGTGGGCAAAATTGCTGACGATCGCATCGGGCTGGGTGGAGCGCGGCAATCCATACGTGCGTGGCTCAAAGAGACTGTAAACACGGGCGTCACCCGGTAATTCCTCCATAAGGGCGAGCAGCGCGGCATACGAAGGATTTACCCGCTCGATATATTTCTCGCGAGTTTGAGCACCTGTGGCGACCGCCAGCGGATTACGCTGCAGGACAAAGATCGTATTGTCAATCATCGTCAGCACGATTACAAGCGCGGCCAGAAAATTGAAGATAAAACTGATCCGCAGACCGGGTGTATTGAACGTATGCAGGGAATCCCAGGCGAGCGCGGAGGGAATGGCAAAGGGGATCAAGGCGGGGAACAGCAAACGGGCCTGCCATAGCGCGGATGAATTGATCACTCCCAACGTCCATGCTGTAAAGCTGAGGAGACTAAACACGCCAATGGCGAGCAGGGATACGCCTTCCGCAGTATCTCGACGCAGACGGCTGAGCAGGATCCAGAGCGTGAACGGGGCCAGGATCAGAAACAGAGGGCCCATTCGACCGTCAAGAAAGTTTGCATCCCGGTAGCCCAGCAGGGTATTGATGGGCAGCAAAAGAATCTGGATGGCATTCCATCCGATGCCTGTCCCGGAATCGGAATACCATCCGGCAAGAAAAGGATCCCAGAAACGGCCTCCAAAGGCGAACGGATACACAGGATTACCCATCAGAATGGCGTTACGGGCATAATAAGGCAAAGCAATCAGCAGGGCAACGGAGCCAAATTGGATGGCTGTTCTTAGTGAACGTAGGATCGGGCGGTCAAAGAGCAGCAACAATCCGCAGGAAAGCGGCACGACAAACGACGTGTATTTTACGCTCATCGCCAGGCCAGACATGACCGCCATGAGGACCAGCCAGACACCCGACTTTGTAAGACAATATCTTGCAAATGCATACAGAGCGGCGATTGAGTAGTAGACCAGCGCCATATCGGCATAGGCCCAGGAAGCCAGCATGGGAAGCTCAGGCATGGCCACAAGAAGCAGCTATGCCTTGCGGGAAACTTCCACATTCCATACTTGTAGTGCCCAGTACCAGAGAAGGAGACCCGCCAATACGGCCCATGCCAGGTGGAGCATCTGTGCTGCGCGCTCACTCCCCATCCCAAGGGCCCAAAGATACAGATTTTCCGTCAGGTTTGGAAACCAAAACTGGGGCGCTGCATCGGTTGCATACAGGCCACCCGCCTGTAAGATCCGGGCGGGCTGTGCAAGATGGTAGAACAGAGCATCAAATGCTTCAAAGGGAGGGGTCAGGGCAAGTAAGAATGAGAGCAGAACTGTCAGGCTGACTGCAAATTTTGTGAACGGGGAGAACTGGCTGAACGAAATATTGAGCTGCGATCGTAGCGCCTGAATGTCAACAATAAGATTGTTTAAGTCCTTTTGAAGAAGGAAGAAGACGGCCAGTGAGAACTGAAAGATTGTGAGGATCACCGGGTTTGCAAGCTGTATAGCGGCAAAGAATAACCCCAACAGTCCGAGGACCCCGATACCAGTGCCCTCAGCGATTAAGAGATGATCTACAGTCTCCCTATAGTCAAACCTCAGACCATTCAGGGCTCTCCTTCCAAGCCCGTAGGCATTGAAGAGAAGAATGGCAGCAACAAGCAGCGTCCATATGGTATCCACAAGGCCTGTCAAAACGTTTAGCAGACCCGGCTTTTGGACGATGTAGTAGGCAGCGATAAGGACGCATGTCCACAAAAGGAACAGGGCGCCTATAACTCGTTTCAACTAACCTGCACCTTTGAGATAGATCCCGGTGGGGTCGAGGTCCTCCCGCAGGATCTTCAGTTCATTCTCAGTGACCCATTCCGTGGTCTTCAGCTCGGAGGCCACCTTCAGGTCCCAGCTGGTGTTTTCCTTTGCCTGTTCGGTCGTTTTGCCTGGATGAAGGGCGGTCAGGATCATTTCGCCATTTTCATCCGGTTCCATCATCCCAATGTCGGTGACCACGGCCAGCATCCCGCCGCCGCGCAGCCCGGCTTTCTGGCGGTCGCCCTTGCCGCCGATGAAACCGGCCGAGGTCATAAATTCCACTTTCTCGGGAAAGCGCCGTTTCTGGTGGGGGGTCATAATATAAGAGCGGTTCGCCCAGGCAGCGATCTCCTGCGAGCCTCCCGAGCCGGGCAGGCGGACCTTGGGGTGGTCGTACCCGCCGATCACGGTCGCGTTGATGTTGCCGTATTTGTCGATCTGGGCACCGCCCATGAAACCCACATCCACGTTGCCTCGCTGCAGATAGTTGGCGAAGATGTCGTACATGCTCACCACCGAAAGCGCCCCGCTGACCAGGGTGGGGTCGCCGATCGAGAGCGGCAGGCGGGCAGGCTCGGCGCCGATCACGCCGGCTTCATAGATCATCACCAGGTTGGGCGCATGCGTCCGTTTGGCAAGGTTGCAGGCCAGGTTGGGCTGTCCCACGCCGACAAAGACCACGTCGCCATCACGCAGCAGGCGCGCGGCGTTGATGATCATCAGCTCGGCAGAAGAATACTTGATATCACTCATAGGACCTCTTTGAAAAATGATTGCATGATTTCGAATGTTTCCCTGGGCCGCTCCAGGGGGAAGATGTGTGTGGATTTTTCCACCACCTCGATCCTGGCGTTCGGCAGCTTCTGTTTTACGAGCCCGGCCGCGTCCTGCAGAAAGGTGTCCGTCTCGTCGCCGCGCAGGAAGAGGGTTGGCACCCGCAGACTGTGCAGGTTATTCCAGATATCGAAATCCTGCAGGCTGGTGAAATAGATCCTCGATTCCCATTCCGGGGAATAGACCAGCTCATAGCCACTCTCTGTTTTACGCGTAATCCCTTCGATGTAAATTCGTAAATACTCATCGCTTAGGTAACGGAATATCTGCCGGCCTCGATAGCCCTGAAATACCGTTTCCAGGTCGCTGAACGTGCGCCTGCGATTCTGGGCGAGCTGGATCAAGGGGTGAGAGAGGGGATCCTTTGCCCGCTGAACCCTCCATTCGACGAGACGATCCGGCACCAGGAGCACCGGATCCAGCAACACCAGTGCGCTGAACTTTTTGGGGTTTCGCAGCGCAGCACGCAGGCTGACGATGGCGCCAACGGAATGACCCACGCCGATCACAGGCTCCGCTGTATGCTGGTTTGTGCCTCCATATGAATACGTGGAAAGAAATACCCGAAGATCTTCTGAAAACAACTGCCAGTCGTCGATCTCCTCCGGTCTCGTCTCGTTCCACAAGGGCCGGAGCTTCATCCCAAAGACGTGATAATCGGTTTTTAAGAGTTCGAACAGCGGCATATAACAGGCAGGCGGGTACCCATTGGCATGCAGGAAATGGAGGGGCTGTCCATCTCCGCCCAGATCAAAGTGGGGGTTCTGCATTCCGGGGGTACCTTTATGTCTGCCTGTTAGTACTTTCCATAGTTGATCGGCTGGCTCATATGCTGGGGCACCTCCAGCCGCCGGTGGCTTTCCGTGCCCAGCTTTTCCCAGTATTCCTGCCGGTTTTCCACGCCGTAAACCCATTCATCCAGATACTGCTTTGTGAGCTCGGGCGATTCGCTGATCTTGTCCCAGGCCAGATAGAACTCATTGTCGCGATCATAGTATCCCTGGGCATAGGAGGGATGGCAGGCGAACGGGACGTGACAGACCGCGCTGACGACGATCCCGGGGATCATCGTCCGGTTCGGGTCGGAGCGGATCACTGATTCGTCCACGATCTCCTCGGCGGTAAGAATGACCTTGCCCGCCGCGAAGGCTGCCTCCTTCTGTTCCCCGATGATCCCCCACAGGTGGGCATTTCCATCGATATCCGCGCGCTGGACGTGGACAATGGCCACATCCGGGTTGAGCGCCGGAACGACGACCACATCCTTGCCCCCGTAGGGATCGGGGATGCGCTTGATGTTCGGGTTGACTTTTTCCAGGTCGGCCGCGCCCGTCTGATTCATTGGCAGGAACGGCAGGCCTGAGGCGCCTGCCTGCAGACGGGTGATCATGCCGAAATGGGAATACTCCTCCCAGGCCAGCCTGCCCTGCTCGATCGCCGACCGGACGATGCGCAGCGAGCCCACGCCCGGGTTGCCCATGTACGAAAAGATAACCTTGCGCGCGCACCCGGCCGCGACCATCTGGTCGTAGATCAGGTCGGGGGTGGCCCGTGCGAGCGTGAGATCCTTCTTCCCCTGGCGGATGATCTCGTGACCTGCGGCAAAGGGGATCAGATGCGTAAAGCCGGCTGCATATACCGTATCGCCATCATGGACATACATGGCAATGGCGTCATGGAGTGAGAGGAGCTTGCTCATGCTTATTTTTTTCCCTTGTCTTGTTTGGATTTTGGCGATAACTTTTTAAGGAGGCTAAACCTGTCGCTGGGTGGAAAGGATTTCTTATACTGGTTACGGAAGATAAAGCCGATCACCAGCAGGATCGTCCCCCAGCAAAAATAACTGAACATGGCGTTTCCACTCTGTTCGGTGAGGATAAAAAGAAGGACCAGCCCCAGCCCCAACATCAAAAAAAATGTTCCCACACGATAAATGAATTCGCGGTGGCTGTACCACATGAGTCCTGACTCTCCAGATTACTGCCTGCTCCTATGCTGGTTTTCGCGCGGAGAAGAATGTCCTTCGAAAGGGATAAAACACAGGCGATTGTGGGAGTGCTTCCTGCATCTTTTTCCTGATCGCCTTCAGGAAATTGCCTTTGCGTTTGCTGAGCCGCTCGAAATAGGGAACACAGGCCGTGCCAGAAATCCATTCTACCACCGCGTCCGAATCGGCCAGGACGTGGGCATATACCTTTTCAAACGTGACAATCTCTTCCGCACCGCAATCGAACAGCAACTGCGCGTACCCGTCAATCGACAGGACCGGTGCATAGCGCACAAAGCCATCCAGGATGGAACGGAAGGGTTCTTCGCCTGCCGTTTCACGGATGATCTGGTGGGAGATATGATTATGATTGGAGGGAACCTGCACGGCGATCTGCCCACCTGGTGCCAGCCTTTGGTAGAGGGCCGGGATCAATCCGGCATGGTTCTCAGACCACTGCAGGGCAGCGTTGCTGAAGATCAGATCCCATTCGCCGCTCAATTGTGCCTGGTCGCCCATCTCAAACCGCAAGCCCGGACCTGAAAATGGCGCAGCCTTTTCCAGCATCTGTGGCGAGGAGTCCAGTCCGGTCACGTGACTGCCGGGAAGTTTTTCCGCCAGGGCGCGCGTCAGCTCTCCGGTTCCGCAGCCCAGGTCAACAACTTTCAGATCCTGGCGCACCTGAACCAATGCCAGCAGGTCGTAAAAGGGGGCCGAGCGCTGGGTTTGGAATTTATGATATTGGTTGGGATCCCAGGGCATGTCATTCACCGTTCAATATAAGTTACATGCAGGATGGAGAAATTCTTCCATTCACATTAAAGAAACCCTTCCCCTCATCGGGGAAGGGTTGCAGTTTTACTTGCGTACTTTCCGGGTGACTTTCTTAACAGCTTTGTTTACGGCTTTCTTGACAGGACCTTTTTTGGAAGCGGTTTTGCCGTTCGCCTTTTCCTTGATGGGCTTGACCAGCGTGCGGATCTGCTCGTGCATGTACAGCTGCACATAATAATAACCGCCGCCGTTCTTGCCCGTGGCGCCGGAGCCTTTCCAGCCACCGAACGGCTGGTAGCCGGGCCAGGCGCCGGTGGTCGCTCCCTGGGGGCGGTTGGCATAGGTCACGCCGGCTTCGATGTTATCGAAGAACCAGTCGGTTTCCTTGAGCGAGCCGTAGAAGCCTGCGGTCAACCCATAGTTGACGTTGTTGGCAATTTTCATTGCTTCATCGAGATTGCTCACCTTGCCGATGGTCGTGATCGGCAGGAACATCTCGTACTGCCAGAGGCGGTGACTGTACGGCAGGTCGGTGACAAAGGTCGGCTCACAGTAGTAGCCCTTGTCATAGATACCGCCGGTCTTCACGTGGCCACCAGTCAGGAAATTGGCGCCGGCATCGTGGATCTCTTCGGTGAAGTTCTTGAAATCGTTGTATGCTCCCTGGTTGATGACCGGTCCCCAGTAAGTGTTGCGCTCGGTGGGGTCGCCGATGGTCAGGGCCTCGGTCTTCGACTTAAGCCGGGTCAGCAGCTCGTCGTAGACCGGCTCCTCGACCAGGACGCGCGAGGCGGCCGAGCACTTCTGTCCCTGCAGACCGAACGCCGAGCGGACAATGCCGGTCGCTGCATCCTCGAGATTGGCGTTGCGCGAGACAATGGCCGGATTCTTGCCACCCAGCTCTAGAATGATCGGGCGGATGTAACTGCGGTTGGCAAAGTCGCGGTACATTTTCATGCCGACGTCCAGGGATCCGGTAAAGGTCACACCGTCCACATCGGGATTGTCGACGAGCGCCTGGCCCAAGGTGGAACCGGGGCCGGTCACAAAATTGAAGACCCCATCCGGGATGCCGGCATCGCGCAGGCATTCGGCGTAGAGCCGGACGATCCAGGCTGTATCGGTCGCGGGCTTGATGACAATTGTGTTCCCCGTCACCAGGGCCGCGCCGGCGGGTCCACCTGTCAGTGCGAATGGGAAGTTGAACGGGCTGACCACCAGCCACACGCCATACGGCCGCAGAACAGAGACGTTCGTGGAGTCCCAGGCGGTCAGTGGATCCTTGCCCATCGGTTTGATAAAACCGTC